>DATINB010000132.1:0-1843 GCA_035474775.1 Luteimonas sp. | reverse complement strand
GCGCCATCCGGACCCGCAGCCACCACGCGCGGGTCCCGGTACTGGCAACTCGTCCGCGGCGATCGCCCGATCGGCTGGCTGCTGCTGCTGTGGCCGACCTGGTGGGCCCTGTGGATCGCCGCCGCCGGCGTGCCGCCGTTGTGGACGCTGTGCGTGTTCAGCCTGGGCGTGTGGTTGACCCGGGCCGGCGGCTGCGTGATCAACGACTATGCCGATCGCTGGCTGGATCCGCAGGTGGAGCGCACGCGCGACCGGCCGCTGGCCACCGGCGCGGTCTCGGGCCGGGAGGCCCTGCTGCTGTTCGCGGTGCTGATGCTGGCCGCGTTCGCGCTGGTGCTGACCATGAACCGCCTGACCATCCTGATGAGCCTGGTCGGCGTGCTGCTCGCGGCCAGTTATCCGTACCTCAAGCGCCACACCTACCTGCCGCAGGTCTATCTGGGCATGGCGTTCGGCTGGGGCATCCCGATGGCCTTCGCGGCCGTGCAGGGCGCGGTGCCGCCGGTGGCGTGGCTGCTGTATGCCGCCAACATTCTGTGGGCGACGGCGTACGACACCTGGTATGCGATGGTCGACCGCGACGACGACATCCGTGCCGGCGCGAAATCCACCGCGATCCTGTTCGGCGAGCTCGACCTCGTGGCGCAGGCCGTGCTCTATGCGATGGCCTTCGCGGCGCTGGCGCTGGCCGGCCGCCAGGCCGATCTCGGCATGGCCTTCTGGACCGCGATGGCCGTGGCCGCCCTGCTGGTGGCGTGGGAATTCGCGCTGGCCCGCCATCGCGACCGCGATGCCTGCTTCCGCGCCTTCCTGCACAACCACTGGGTGGGCGCGACCGTGTTCGCCGGAATCGCGCTGCACTACGCTCTGGTCGCCTTCGGCGTCGGCTGATCCATCGGGCGACTAGGGAGCGCGCGCGCAGACCCAGGCATCCACGCGGGCCACGCCGGCCGCGCGCAGGGCTCGGGCGGCGGCATGCAGCGTGGCGCCCGTGGTCATCACGTCGTCGACCAGTGCCACGTGGGTGGGCACGGCCGTGCCGGCCGGCGTACGCACCGCGAACGCGCCACGCAGGTTGCCCACGCGCGAAGCCGCGTCCAGCCGCGACTGCGGAGCGGTCTGGCGGGCGCGGCGCAGCAGCCGGTCGTGCACCGGCACGCCGAGGCACCGCGCGACCGGGCGGGCGAGTTCCAGGGCCTGGTCGTAGCCGCGGCTGCGCAGGCGCGACAGGTGCAGCGGCACCGGCACGATGGCGTCCGGACGCGGCAGCGGCGCGAACACGGCCACCATCGCGCCGGCCAGCAGCCGCCCCACGGCGAGGTCGTGGTGGAACTTGAAGCGCGGCAACAGGCGGTCGATCGGGAAGGCGTAGACGAATGCCGCATGCGCCGCCTGCAGGGGCGGTGCCTGGCGCAGGCAGGGGCCACAGCGAAGCGGCGGCGGCTGCTCCGGACGCGGCACGGGCAGTGGCCAGGCGCAGGTCGTGCACGCCGGGCCGTTCCACGGCAGCGCATCCGCGCAGGCCGCGCAGAGTGCGTGTGCGCGGCCCGCGGTCTCGCCGCACACCAGGCAGCGGGCACGGCAGGCCATCCCGGCAAGGCGCGACAGCCAGCCGTCAACCGGCACGGCGGCATCCTGGTTGACAGGGGCGGGCATGGTTTCCAGACTGCCGGGCGCGGCCTCGAGCCGGACGTCAGGGATTCCCGATGCAAGCGATCAGCGAAGCCCGCGCGGGCCACGCGCCTGCGCCGCTGCGGCACGACTGGAGCCGCAGCGAAGTCGAGGCGCTGCTGGCGCTGCCCTTCACCGAGCTGCTGTTCCGCGCCGCAAGCGTGCACCGCGC
>DATINB010000131.1:0-5112 GCA_035474775.1 Luteimonas sp. | reverse complement strand
TCGTTGTAGAGCAGCGTGCCGACGCCGACGCCGAAGAACATCAGCAGCGCGAGGGCCCGCAGCAGTGGCCGCTCCCAGACCAGCCGCAGTCCGGCCAGCATGGAGCCGCCCATCGGGCGCCCGTCCCCGGCCTGGCCACGGCGTTGCTCGCGGGCCAGTGCCCACGGGCGCAGGCGGAGGATGCACAGCAGGCATACGGCCAGGAACCCGGCCGAGACCAGCAGCAGGTTGGCTACGCCGACGTGTTCGACCGTGAGCCGGGTGATGGCCGGGCCGCACAGCGCGCCGATCGTGCCGCCGGCGCCGATGTAGCCGTAGAAGCGGCGCGCATCGGTGTCGTCGAAGACATCCGCCATGAAGCTCCAGAACACGCTCACCGCGAACAGGTTGAACACCGCCACCCAGATGAAGAACAGCGCCCCCCGGCCCGCCGCGCCGCGGTCGAACGCCCACCAGAACCCGACCAGGCAGGCGATGAAGAACAGGTACACCGCGGGCAGGAACACCCGCCGCGGGAACCGCGACACCAGCGCGCCGTAGGCCGGTTGCAGCAGCAGCATCACCACGAAGGTGGCCGAAAACAGCAACTGCAGCGTGAGCGCGTCGACCGACATGCCGTGGCGTTCGCCGAACGCGATCAGTGCGGCGGGGAACACCGTGGTGACGTCGCCGGATGCGGCCATGGCATCGCGGACCGGGCGCAGCACGTAGTAGCCGCACAGCAGGCAGAAGAAGTAGGCCAGCGCCCACCACAGCGGCGGCGACTCGCCGAGGGCGGATCGCAGCCGGGCGGGGCCGTGGTCAGGGTGTGGCTCGGTCATCGCATCAGGCCACGTCGGTGTCGCCGCACGTTAGCCGATCGCCGATCCGCCGCGCCATCACGCAATGGTGTTCCGGGCCCCGCGATGGGCGATATGCTCCAGCGGACCCCCGCTGATGGCGATGCCCGTGTCTCCTCCCCGCAACCGGCGCGACTTCGACTACATCGTGATCGGAGCCGGATCGGCCGGCTGCGTGCTGGCCAACCGCCTGAGTGCGGATCCGCAGGTGCGGGTGCTGCTGCTCGAGGCGGGCCCGCGCGACTGGCATCCCTTCATCCACATGCCGGCCGGGCTCGCCAAGCTGGTCGGGCTGAAAGGCGTCAACTGGAACTACGACACCGCGCCGGAGTCCGCGCTCGACAATCGCACGCTGTGGTGGCCGCGCGGCAAAGTGCTCGGCGGGTCCAGCTCGATCAATGCCATGTGCTACGTGCGCGGCGTGCCGCGCGACTTCGACGACTGGCACGACGCCGGCGCCACCGGCTGGGGCTGGGCGTCCGTACTCCCCTACTTCCGCCGCAGCGAGGGCAACACCCGCGGCGCCGATGCCCTGCATGGTGGCGATGGGCCGCTGTCGGTGTCGGACCTGCGCCATGTCAATCCGCTGTCGCGCGCATTCGTCGATGCGGGCGTGCAGGCCGGTTTCGCGCGCAACGACGACTTCAACGGTCCGACGCAGGCGGGCGTCGGATTGTTCCAGGTGACCCAGCGCGACGGTGCGCGCTGCTCGGCGGCCGTCGCCTACCTGGCACCGGTCCGCGACCGGCCCAACCTGGTGGTGCACACCGGCGCCCTGGCCAGCCGCATCATCTTCGATGGCACGCGCGCCACCGGCGTGTCGTACCTGGTGCGCGGCCGCGCGTGCCACCAGAGCGCCGCGCGCGAGATCCTGTTGTGCGCCGGTGCCATCAACTCGCCGCAGACGCTGATGCTGTCCGGCATCGGGCCGGCCGACGACCTGCGGCGCCTGGACATCGGCGTGCTGCATGATGCGCCGGGCGTGGGCCGCAACCTGCAGGACCACCTCGACGTCTGCACGTTGCGCCACACGGGCCCCGGGGTCAGCTACGACCGGCTCAGCGACACGCGCATCGCGATCGACTATTTCCTGCGCGGCCGCCGGGGCCCTGGCACCAGCAACATCGCCGAGGCCGGGGGCTTCGTGCGCTCGGCGCTGGCACCGGACCCGCGCGCCGACGTGCAGTTCCATTTCGTGCCGGCGATGCTCGACGACCATGGCCGCCGCCGGCTGCCGGGCGACGGCTACACGCTGCACGCCTGCTTCCTGCGTCCGCGCAGCCGCGGACGCATCACGCTCGCGAGCGACCGCCCTGCCGACAAGGCCCGCATCCAGGCCAATTACCTCAGCGACCCGGACGGCTTCGACCTGCGCATGATGGTGGAGTGCGCCAAGCTGGCACGCGAGGTGCTTTCACAGCCGGCATTCGATCGCTACCGCGGCGAGCCCATCTTCCCGCGGCGCGACGATCTCGACGATGCCGGCCTTGCCGCCTTCGTGCGCGCCAAGGCGGAGACGGTGTACCACCCGGCCGGTACCTGCAGGATGGGCAGCGACGCCGCTGCGGTGGTGGATCCGCAGCTGCGCGTGCGCGGCGTCGAAGGCCTGCGGGTGGTGGATGCGTCGGTGATGCCGACGCTGCCGGGCGGCAACACCAACGCGCCCACCATCATGATCGCCGAGCGGGCCGCGGACCTGATCATGGGCAGGGCACCGGCCGACTGAGCGCTGCGCGGCGGATGCCTCGCATGCGGGCAGCGCGATGCGCTCAGCGCTGCTCCAGCATCGGCGGCAACGGACAGTGCAGGACGGCGCAGATGGTGCGCAGCAGCTCCGATTCCGCGACGGAGATGCGCCCGTCGTGGCTGACCGCGTCGGTCACCGCCTCCACCAGGACCTGCTTGGCGAGTGGGTCGAGCGCATCGAGCGGCGCCCACACCGGATCCAGCGCCAGCACGCCGGCCGCCGGGGGCGCGTAGGCCACGTGATCGCGCGGCAAGACGCGCTGCAGCCCGGCCAGGTAGGCGCGCTGGGCAGACGCGGGATCGCCGTGGCCGGCCTGCGCGACCACCGAGAGCAGCGTGGCGAACTCGGTGCGCACGCTGCCCGGCTTGCGGCGCCCGAACGCGGCATGGCGGCCCGGCTCGAGCGATTCCCGGACCTGCACCGCGAGCAGGCGGCCGAGGCAGTATTCGAACAGCGACACCGCGCCGTCGGCGTGCACCATGGCGTGCACCACATCCAGGAACGTGTCCAGTTGCGGCCTGGGCCGCAAGCGCAGGACGGGGAACGCCAACGCCGCCAGCGGCAGGCGCTGCATCGGGTGCAGGCCGTCCATGCCGCCGTGCAGCGCATCGGCGGCGTCGGCCACCGGCGCGCCCATCCTGGCCACGATCTCCATGCGCTGCTTCGCCCTCACGTCGGCAGCGTCGTCGAGCAGCAGCGCCAGCAGCAGCGGCATCACCGCCTCGCGGTCGCGCGCGGCCGCGGCCAGCGCAGGCGGGGCCGCCTCGACGATGGCGTCGGCACGCCGGTGGTCATCGGCGTGGGGCCGCGCGACCTGCGCCGCCACCATCGGTGCGGTGACCTGGAACTGTGCGTCGGCCTGCGGCAGGCGCGCGCCGCTGGGCCCATCCAGGCCCAGGCGCACATCCTCCTGCAGGCCGTCGGGCGGCTGCAGCCGCCAGCGCGTCCCCAGCGCGTCCATGTGGTCCGCGCGGAACGACGGATCCAGCGCCTGGATCCGCGACAGGATCGGCGGATGCGTGGCGAACCATCCGCTCAGGCCGACGCCATCGCCAAACAGCATGTGGCTGACCTCCTCGGCATCGCTGCGCTCGACCAGCCTGGAGCCGGCCGGGACGCCCGCGATCTTCTTCAGCGCACCGGCGAGGCCCGAAGTCTGGCGGGTGAACTGCACTGCGGAGGCATCGGCGAGGTGTTCGCGGCTGCGGCTGACCCCGGCCTTGATCATCCGCGCGAAGAACAGCCCGAGGCTGCCGACCAGCATCGCGGCCAGCGCACTGCCCAGCACCAGCACCGCACCACGCCCGCGACCGCCGCCGACCATCAGGATCCGGCGTCCGATCAGGCTGATCATCAGGATGCCGAACAGCACGCCCACCAGGCGCAGGTTCAGGCGCATGTCGCCGTTCAGGACGTGGCTGAACTCGTGCGCGACGACGCCCTGCAGCTCGTCGCGGTTGAGCGCCTCGAGGGCGCCCCGGGTGACCGCGATCACCGCGTCGCTGGTGCCGTAGCCTGCGGCGAACGCGTTGATCGCGTCGTCGTTCTCCAGCACGTACAGGCGCGGCATCGGCACGCCCGACGCGATGGCGATCTCCTCGGCCACGTTGCGCAGGCGGCGCAGGTGGCGGTCGGTGGTCTGCTCAGGCACCGGGACACCGCCGAACTGCAGCGCCACCGCGTCGCCGCCACCGCGCAACGTCGCCATGCGGTAGAGCGAGCCGATTCCGATGATCGCCAGCGTGAGCACGGTCGCGACTGCCAGCGCCACCGGGTTCGGCCCGTATGCGGCCAGCACCACGGCGTCCATGGCGACGACGATGCCGGCCACGGCCAGCGCGAACAGCAGCACCAGTCGCGTGGTCCGACGCCGCGCCTGCGCCTGGCGTTCGAAGAAGTTCATGCACCGCTCCTGGTCGCGACCGCGGGCCGCCGGACGGCCGGATCGGTGGCGCGCGTCGCCGTGACGCCTAGAACTGCACCTTCGGTGCCTCGCGCACCTCGGCACGGTCGGCCGGGATGTCCAGCAGCGCCGCGGGCTGGAACGCGAACATGCCGGCGACGATGTTCGACGGGAAGACCTCGCGCCGGTTGTTGTAGCCCATCACCGAATCGTTGTACGCCTGGCGCGCGAACGCGACCTTGTTCTCGGTGCTGGTCAGCTCCTCGGTGAGCTGCATCATGGTCTGGTTGGCCTTGAGGTCGGGATAGGCCTCGACCGCCACCATCAACCGGCCCAGTGCACCCTCGAGTGCGCCCTGCGCCTGCGCGAGCGCGGCCATGGTCGTGGGATCACCGGGCTGCGCCTTCGCAGCCGACAGCCCGGCCTGCGCGGCGGTCCGCGCCGCGGTCACGGACTCCAGCGTGCCGCGCTCGTGCTGCAGGTACGCCCGGGCCGTTTCGACCAGGTTGGGGATCAGATCGAAGCGCCGCTGCAGCTGCACGTCGATCTGCGCGAAGGCATTCCTGAATGCGTTGCGCGCCGACACCAGGCCGTTGTACATCCCCACCGCCCACCCCGCCACG
>DATINB010000130.1:0-1630 GCA_035474775.1 Luteimonas sp. | reverse complement strand
GGCTGCTGGCCCGCCGCGGCGGCAGGCGGAGCGAAGGCAGTGGCGGTGGCGGCGAGTGCCGCGGTCAGGGCAAGCATGCGGATGGACGGATTCATCTGGGACACCTCGTTGTGGTGGAACGTGGCGCGCAGCATCGCGGATGCCCTGCATACCGTGCGTCATATGTCCGGTTGTACTTTTATTGTACAGTGAGGCATGTACAGCATGACCGCGGCCTGCCGGATGACCGGTCTCAGCGCCGGCACCCTGCGTGCCTGGGAGCGGCGGCATGCCGTGGTCGCCCCGCTCCGCGACGCGTCGGGGCGCCGCGTGTACGACGCCGCCATGGTCGAGCGCCTCTCGCGGCTCCAGGACCTGACGGCACGCGGGCATCCGATCCGCCACCTGGCGGAACTCGACGACCGGATGCTCGATGCCCTGGCGGCCGAGGGCCGCCGCACCGCGCATGGTGGAGCGGGCGACATCTGTACCCGCGTGCTGTCGGCGATGGACCGATACCGCGCGGACGAAGTCGATCGCGAGTTGTCGCTCGCGATCGCCACCCTGCCGCCGGCACTGCTGGTGGAACACGTGCTGGCGCCGCTGCTGCACGCGATCGGGGCACGCTGGGCCGAAGGCCGGCTGGACATCGCACAGGAGCGGATGGTCAGCAGCCTGCTCCGCGCCCGGCTGCTGGCCATCCTGGGTCAGCCGCGCGACCGGCCACCGCGCATCCTGTTCACCACGTTGCCCGGCGAGCGCCATGAGATCGGCCTGCTCATCGCGGCGTTGCTGGCCTTCAGCGCGGGCGCGCCGGCGCTGTACCTGGGAACCGAATTGCCGGCGCCGGAGCTCGCGCGGCTGGCCAACCAGCTGCGCGTGCATGCGGTCGGACTGAGCTGTGTCGATTCCGGCCTGGCGGAGGCGGCCCTTCCACAGTTGCGGGAGCTCGACGCACATCTCGACGACACCATCGCCATCTGGCTGGGTGGCGCGCAGGCCGACTTCCTGTGCCGCAAGCTCGGCTCGGCGCGCACCTTGCGCGTGACCGATCCGGCGCGTCTGCAACAGCTGGCCCGCGCGGCCTGACGGCACGGCCCGGTGCGCCGGGTGCCGGTGGACACGTCTGGAAAGAGCCCGTACTCTAAAGCCCAGCTCGAATCCGGACTGCAGCGGCCCGTCGTCCAGACGTCCGTTCCGCTGCACCCCACCCGGTTTCCGCATGACACCTTGCAGCCGTGCCGGCCCGACAGGCCCGCGGCGTCCAACGCACGTATGTGCCTGCCGATTCGCATGTCGGCCGGACGACGGCGTGGACGGCAAGTCCGGCCACGCCCGCCGTGCGCCTTCCCGATCTGCCCGTCCGCGCAAGTGGCCCGAGGGGGCCGCACACCGAATGACTCAAGCCGGTCCCCAACCCTGCGAGGCGACTGCCGACGCGTCCGATGCGGCCGCGACCAGCGCATCGACTTCGCGCCCGCAGCAGCAGGAAATGCCCCTGGCGGTCGTGCACGGCCAGGCGGTGCTGCAGATTCCCCAGGACCTGTACATCCCGCCGGATGCGCTGGAGGTCATCCTCGAAGCGTTCGAAGGCCCGCTGGATCTCCTGCTGTACCTGATCCGTCGCCAGAACCTCGACATCCTCGACATC
>DATINB010000129.1:0-2785 GCA_035474775.1 Luteimonas sp. | reverse complement strand
CGGCGCAGGTGCGCCACCGACTCGAATACGTACGGCAGGCACAGCGCCTGGGTCAGCGGAAAGGCGTTGTTGAGCGCACCCGAGTACACGCGGGTGAGGTCGATGGCGCCGAAGCGGACCATGTCGATCGCCTCCGACTCGCGCCCCAGCTGGCCGGAGTGGTACAGGCGCAGGCGCACGCGGCCTTGGGTCTCGCGCGCCACGGTTTCGCCGATCCAGCGCACCGCGGTGACGGTGGGATAGTCGGCCACGTGCACGTCGGTGGCGGTGAGCAGTCGCGGGATGGCCGCCGCTTCGCCCCGCGGCGCGAGCGCCGCGACGCAGGCGGCACCGGCAGCACCGAGGAACCGCCGACGCCCGTTCATGCCGCGGGACCCGTGTCGGCGAACGGGGACACCGCCCGCGCCCTCACCCGGATTTCGCCATGGCCTTCGAACAGGATCCGCGCGCGCTGTCCCGGCAGGATGTCGTGGATGCCGGTGGCGTTGCCGGTGGCGACCAGGTCGCCGGCGCGCAGCGGCCGCCCGCGTTTCGCGGACCGTGCGAGCGCGAAGGCGAACGCGGCGCGCAGGCCGCCCGGCAACAGCGACGCACCCCCGCGGCCCACACTGACCTCATCGATGAAGGTCTCGCAGGTCAGCGCCGCGTCGTCGAGCCCTGTCCAGCCGGCGATGCCCGGGCCCAGCACCAGCCCGTTGTTGTTGCCGAAGTCGGAGACCACCACGATCGGGCCGAGCTGGTTGATGGTCGCCAGCGGGCTGCTGGCGACCTCGAGGCCGATGGCGAGCGAGCTGGGCAGCTCGGCCGCTTCGGCGGCGGTCCAGCGGGTCTTGCCGGCGGGCGCATCCGCATCCAGGCGCAGCACGTACTCGGCCTCGACGGCCGCGAAGCCACCAGCGAACACCGCGATGTCGATCTCGCCATCGGCCTCGCGCACGGTGTCGGCGAAGACCGGCCCGAGCAGGCGGTCGTCTCCCGATGCATCGCGGCGCGCTTCTGCGATGTAGCCGACCTTCCACCCCGCGACGCGGCGGCCATCGCGGGCGATGGCAAGGTCCTGCACGGCATACGCGGCCTCGAGATCCGACGGCAGTGCACCCGGGAAGGCGGGCAACGCGCGCCCGGCGCGTCGTGCGTCCACGAATGCGGCGGCGACGGCCGCTGCGTTTGCGGCCTTCCGGCCGCCTCCTTCGTCATCACTGCTCAAGCCGTGCACCCCTGGGGCGATGCTGCACTGCAGATCGCAGGCAGCCCGGACGTTCGTATAAGGTAAACCGGTGTCATTTGGCAATCTGCAGCGCCGCATTTGTCGTCCGGTCGCCTGCGCCACTCAGTGCGAGGAGCATGCAATGCCGTCGATCCCCGAGACCCCGACACGCCCGGCCGTCGTCCGCCCGACACGGACCTGGGTCGCGCTGGCCCTGGTTGCCGGCCTCGCCGCATCGGCCTCCGCGCGGCCCCCGCCGCCTGCGCATGGCGCCGCGCCTGCCCAGGGGCGGATCGCGTTCCCGGGTGCCGTGGGCTGGGCCGCGACCACGCCCGGCGGCCGCGCGGGTGCCGTGCACCGCGTCACCACGCTCGCAGCCAGCGGCCCGGGCTCGTTCGCCGAGGCGGTGAACGCCCGCGGCCCGCGCATCGTCGTGTTCGAGGTCGGCGGCGTCATCGACCTGGGCCTCACCACGCTGCGCATCACCGAGCCCTATCTCACCATCGCCGGGCAGACCGCGCCGGCGCCCGGCATCACCCTGGTGCGCGGCGGCCTGGACATCGCCACGCATGACGTGGTGGTGCGCCACCTGCGCGTGCGCCCGGGTGATGGCAACCAGCCCAAGCGCAGCGGCTTCGACTTCGACGCCATCTCCACCGTCGCCGCGCACGACGTGATCGTGGACCACTGCTCGCTGACCTGGGCCACCGACGAGGGCCTGTCCGCGTCCGGTCCGCGTTTCGTCGAGGGCGGCCGCACCCGGGAGGAGTTCCGCAACGGGACCTCGCGGCGGATCACCTTCAGCAACAACCTGATCGCCGAAGGACTCGCCGACGCCAGCCACGCCAAGGGCGAGCACAGCAAGGGCACGCTGGTGCACGACCATGTGCAGGAGATCCTCATCGTCGGCAACCTCTACGCGCACAACTACGAGCGCAATCCGCTGTTCAAGGGCGGCGTGAGCGGACAGGTGATCAACAACCTGATCTACAACCCCGGTGTCCGCGCCGCGCACTACAACCTCATTCCCGAGGAATGGATCGGCCACGACTACGAGCGCGGCGCCATGGCGTTGATCGGAAACGTGATGCGTGCCGGGCCCAGCACCGGGGACCTGGCGTTCTTCATGATCGGCGGGTCCGGTGACATCGACCTGCATGCCGCGGACAACCTGCTGGTCGACCGCATCGGCAATGCCAGCATCCAGGCGGAGGGGCGCTACACGACCACCCCGGTGGAGGTGCGCGCCGCCCCCGCCCCGCCGCTGCCACCCGGCGTGACCCCGATGGCCGCGCCACGGGTGCAGGACGCGGTGATCGCGACGGCCGGCGCACGGCCCTGGGACCGCGACCCGATCGATCGGCGCATCGTCGCCGACGTGATCGAGGGCCGCGGCGCGATCATCGACAGCCAGGAACAGGTGGGTGGTTACCCGGCCTACGCGGCGACCCGGCGTGCGTTCGTGCCCGCCGACTGGGACATGGACACCATGGAACCGCTCCGTCCCCACGAGCGCGGCGCAGCCCTGCGTTGAGCGCCGGCACGCCACCGCATGGGCGTCCCGGCGC
Organism: Luteimonas sp.; assembly: GCA_035474775.1. Lineage (GTDB taxonomy): Bacteria > Pseudomonadota > Gammaproteobacteria > Xanthomonadales > Xanthomonadaceae > Luteimonas. The sequence continues at coordinate 10 of DATINB010000129.1, read as the reverse complement.
GGCGTCGACG
>DATINB010000128.1:0-7335 GCA_035474775.1 Luteimonas sp. | reverse complement strand
CCCCGACGGCACCACGCAGGCCTGCGCAGCGCGCTATCTCGCCGGATGCGACGGCGCACGCTCCACCGTGCGCGAGCAGCTCGGCATCGGCTTCGAAGGCGGCACCTACCGCCAGGTGTTCTACGTCGCCGACGTCGAACTCGCCGGCCTGCAGCCGGCCGGCGAGGTGCACGTCGCGCTGGGCGACGGCGACTTCGTGGCGGTGCTGCCGTACGGCGCCAACGGTCAGTACCGGCTGGTCGGCACCGTCCGTGACGAACGCGCCGACCACGCCGAATCGCTGGCCTTTGCCGATGTCGACCAGGACGCGATACGCGGGCTCGGCCTGGAGGTGCGGGCGGTGCACTGGTTCTCCACCTACCGCGTGCACCACCGAGTGGCCGACACCTTCCGCCAGGGGCGCGCGTTCCTGCTCGGTGATGCCGGGCACATCCACAGCCCGGCGGGCGGGCAGGGCATGAACACCGGCATCCTCGATGCCAACAACCTGGCCTGGAAGCTGGCCGACGTGCTCCACGGCCGTGCGCCGGATGCACTGCTCGACAGTTATTCCGGGGAACGGCTGGCGTTCGCACGCACGCTGGTGCAGACCACCGATCGCGTGTTCAGCCTGGTCACCGCGGAAGGCACGCTGGCCAATGCCGTCCGCATGTACCTGGCGCCCACCCTGGCCAGTGTGGCCGGCCGCCTCGGCGCGGTGCGCGAGACGATGTTCCGGACCGTGTCGCAGACCCTGCTCGACTACCGCGGCAGCGCGCTGAGCGCGGGGCGGGCGGGCGCCGTGCAGGGCGGTGACCGGCTGCCGTGGGTGCGCGCGGATGGCACCGACAACTACGACTCGCTGGTGGCGATCGGCTGGCAGGTGCATGTCTACGGTGCCGCCACGCCCGCGTTGCATGCATGGTGCACCGGGCAGGGCATCGCACTGCATGTGTTCGCCTGGCAGGCCGAGCACTCGACGGCCGGCTACGCGCGCGATGCGGCCTACCTGCTGCGCCCGGACACCTACGTGGCGCTGGCCTCGGTCGACGCTTCGCCTTCGGCACTCGCAACCTACTTCGCGGCGCGTGGTTACCGCCTGCAACCTTTGCCCGTCCATGCGTGAACGGACCATCGCGGACGTGGCCGCCGCAGGACCCGAGGCGGATGGGCACACTGTCCGGACGTGGCTTCGGCAGCGACAGCCCGCATGCACCGGACCTCACGCATTGGCCATGCAACATGGGCAGGCCAGAGGAGACGCATGAGCACCTTCGACTACGATGTCATCCACGACCCCGGCGCAGCGCCCATCAAGCTGTGGACGCGCGGCGTTCCGCTCGAGGACGAAGCACGCGAGCAGCTGCGCAACATCGCGAAGCTGCCGATCATCTTCCGCCACGTCGCGGTGATGCCGGACGTGCACCTCGGAAAGGGCGCCACCGTGGGCTCGGTGGTGCCGACGGTCGGCGCCATCATCCCGGCCGCGGTGGGCGTGGACATCGGCTGCGGCATGATCGCCACGCGCACCACGCTGATGGCACATGACCTTCCCGACAACCTGGCCGGCGTGCGCCAGGCCATCGAGCGCGCGGTACCCCACGGCCGCGTTGCTGCGCGCGGCAAGCGCGATCCCGGCGCATGGGCGTCGCCACCGCCGGCTGCGGTCGAAGGCTGGGCGAGCCTGTCGAAGGGCTTCAAGCGCATCGTCGACCGCCACCCGCGACTGTCGAAGACCAACAACCTACACCACCTGGGCACGCTCGGCACCGGCAACCATTTCGTCGAGGTCTGCCTCGATGAAGCGGAACGCGTGTGGTTCATGCTGCACTCCGGCTCGCGCGGCGTCGGCAATGCCATCGGCACCCACTTCATCGAACTGGCCAAGCAGGACATGCGCCGCCAGCTGGCCAACCTGCCCGACGTCGACCTGGCCTACCTGCCGGAAGGCAGCGCGCACTACGACGACTACGTGTTCGCGGTGGAGTGGGCGCAGCAGTTCGCGCGCATCAACCGCGAGATCATGATGCGGCACGTGTTGGACGCTGCGCGCGCGGCGATCCCGAAGCCGTTCGAGGCGCAGGCGGAAGCCGTCAACTGCCACCACAATTACGTCAACCGCGAGCGCCACTTCGGCCGGGACATCTTCGTGACCCGCAAAGGCGCGGTGAGCGCGCGCAAGGGCGAGCTCGGCATCATCCCCGGGAGCATGGGCACGCGCAGCTACATCGTGCGCGGGCTGGGCAACGCCGACAGCTTCCACAGCTGCAGCCACGGCGCCGGCCGCGTCATGAGCCGCACGCGCGCGCGCAAGCTGATCTCGGTGGCCGACCATGCGCGCGCCACCGCGCACGTGGAGTGCCGCAAGGACGCCGACGTGGTCGACGAGTCGCCGGCCGCCTACAAGTCGATCGAGGCGGTGATGGCCGCGCAGAGGGACCTGGTGGAGGTGGTGCACACGCTGCGGCAGGTCGTGTGCGTCAAGGGCTGAAGCCGGGTCCGTCGGCAGCTGGCGGGCCGGCGCTCCCGGGCACGCCTCGACGGCGTAGCGGATTGTGTACGCAAGGCCTTGCCCCGTACCCTGCGCGCGATGCCGGCCCGACCACGCCCTCGATTCGACCCCTTGGACTGCCTGCGCCTGATGGCGCTGGTGCTGCTGTCGCTGGGGCTCATGGTCAAGCCGGTGCTGGCGGCGGCGTGCGAGGTTGATGACCTGCGCAGTGCGCATGCCGCCACCGCGGCGGGCAGCACGGACAAGGCTGGCGGCGCCGTGGCCGGGTCTGACGAGGTCGTCGCGACCGGCACCGGCGACGTGCGGGCAATGGCGTCGACTGCCGAAACCGGCGCCGACCTCGCCGGCGACACCTGCTGCCCCGGCAAGGTCTGCAACGCGTGCTGCACCTCGGCGACGGTCCTGCCGCTGGCATCGGTCGCCTCGCTGCCCGCTCCGGTTCCCGCCCATGTCGAGGCGAGCACAGCGCTCACGCCCGGGCCCGTGACGCATCCGGTGGACGTGCGACCTCCGATCAACGCCTGACGCGTCCTGCCGGCGCGCGTGCCGGTTCCGTCAGCCTACGATCGGAGAGTCATCATGCAATTGCGAACCGCGGCGATCGCCGCGTTGGCGCTGGCGTCGTGCCTGTGTGCACCGGCGTCCGCGCAGGATCCGGCGTCACCGCTCACCCTGGACGCGGCGTTCGCGCGTGTCGCCGCCCACCACCCCGGCCTGCGCCTCACCGGTGCGCGTGGCGAGGTGTTGCGCGCGGACCGCGACGCCGCCGTCCTGCCTCCGCCGCTGCGTGCGGGATTCGAACTCGAGAATGTCCTCGGCAGTGGCGACACGCGCCTGGTCAGGCAGGCCGAAGCCACCCTCACCCTGGCCGGCGTGTTCGAGCGCGGCGGCAAGCTCGATGCGCGGCGCACGCTGGCACAGGGCCGGATCGACGCGCTGGCCGTGCAACGCGAGGCGCAACGGCTGGACCTGCTGGCCGCCGTCGCCACGCGCTACCTGGCGGTGCAGGCCGCGCGCGCCGATGTGGAGATCGCGGGCCGCGATGTCGCACAACGCTCGCGCACCGTAGCGGCTGCGCGCCAGCGCCTGCGGGCCGGGGCATCGCCGGAGTCGGTGGTACTGACCGCGGAAGCTGCCCGCGCCCGCGCCGGCATGACGCAGGCGCGCGCAGCGGAGCAGCAGCAGGCCGCGCGCCGACATCTCGCCGCGCTGTGGGGCGAACGCGAGCCCGGCTTTGCGGTGGCCGAGGCCGATCCGCTGCGCCTGCCGGCGATCGAGGGTCTCGACGTGCTCGACGCCATGCTGCAGGCATCGCCGGAACTGGCCGAGTTCGCGGACGAGCGGCGCATCCGCGAGGCGCGCCTGCGGCTGGCGCGCAGCAGTGCGACCCCCGACCTGGACTGGTCGCTGGGCTTGCGCAGGCTGCAGGCCGGCGACGAATTCGCGCTGGTCGGCAGCGTGTCGGTGCCGCTCGGCGCCACGCGCCGCGCGGATCCGGAGATCCGCGCCGCGGCGGCCGAGCTTGCAGTGCTGGAACTGGAACAACAGGTCCGCGGCGTGGGCCTGTACGCCGACCTCGCCGAGGCCCATGGCCGCTACCGCGTCGCCCAGCTCGAGGTCGAGCAGACCGGCCGCGACATCCTGCCGCGCCTCGTGCGCGCCGAGCAGGCCGCCGAACGCGCCTACCGCGCCGGCGCTACCAGCTATCTCGAATGGGCGCAGCTGCAGGCCGACACCACCGCCGCGCGCCGGCAGCAGCTGCTGGCCGCCGTCGACGCCCAAGGCGCGCTCATCGAACTCCAGCGCCTCACCGGGGCCGCACTACTCGCCGCCGATGCACCCGCCACGACGCACACCCAGGACACATCGCCATGAGCCACACCATGCGTGACGCCCCGGCCCGGACCCTGACGGCCGATGTTCTCGGCAACGCCGTGGGCGCTGCGGAAGGATCCGCCGCGTCAGCTGCCGCCGCATCCGCGAGTCTCCCCAGGCGCCGCACAGGACCCGGCGCCGTCACGTGGCCCATGTTCCTGCTGCTCGCGGCGCTGCTCAGCGGGTGTGGTGGCGGCACTGGCACCGGAACCCAGGACCGGTCCGCCGAAGCTGCGTCCGGGCATGCCGGACACGCTGACGCCGCCGCTGCCGATCAGGGCGAAGCCGCCACCGGCGACGGCGACGTTGCGCACGACGACGCACACGACGACGCACACGACGACGCCGAACGCGAGGCCGGCCACGGCGACCACGCAGGCGAAGCCCCGGCCACCGTCATCCCCGCCGGCATCGCGCAGGCCTCCGGCATCCGCGTGGCCACCGTCGGCGCGGGCAGCATCGCCGACGAGCACGAGGTGCAAGGGTTGTTGACGCCGGTCGAAGGCCGCGTCGCCCAGGTGAGTGCGCGCTTCCCGGGGCCCATCCGCGCACTGCGCGCCGGCGTCGGCGACCACGTGCACGCCCGGCAGGCGCTGGCCACCATCGAGAGCAACCTCAGCCTCAGCGACTACACGGTCACCTCGCCGATCGCCGGCGTGGTGCTGCAGCGCATGGCGGCGGTCGGGGGCGTGGCGGGCGAGGGCACGCCGCTGTACGAGATCGCCGACCTGTCGACGCTGTGGGTCGACCTGCACATCTTCGGCGACGACGCCGGCCACATCACCACCGGCATCCCGGTCACGGTCACGCGGATGAGCGACGGCGCGACCGCCGAGACCACCCTGGAACGCATCCTCCCCGGCACCGCCACCGCCAGCCAGAGCACGGTGGCGCGCGCCAGCATCGCCAACGCCGACGGTCTGTGGCGGCCGGGCGCCGCGGTCCGCGCGCGCATCGTGGTCGATCGCGCACGGGCCGCGGTCGTCGTGCCGCTGAGCGCGCTGCAGACCGCCGAAGGCGGCCGCGACGTGGTCTACCTGCGCACTGGCGACCGTTACGCGGAACGCACGGTCACGCTCGGCCGCCGCGACGCGACCGGCGTGGAAGTCACCGCCGGGCTGGCGGCGGGCGACACGGTGGTCACCGCGCAGAGCTTCCTGGTCAAGGCCGACATCGGCAAGTCGTCCGCCGCGCACACGCACTGAGGCCAGCCATGCTCGAACGACTGATCGGATTCGCCATCCGCCAGCGCTGGCTGATGCTGGTGCTCACGCTGGGACTGGTCGCAGCTGGCGGCTGGAGCGCGACGAAGCTTCCCATCGACGCCACGCCCGACATCACCAACGTCCAGGTGCAGGTGAATACAGAGGCGCCCGGCCATTCGCCGCTGGAGGCCGAACAGCGCATCACCTTCCCGGTCGAGACCGCACTGGCCGGACTGCCCGGCCTCGACCACACGCGCTCGCTGTCGCGCTACGGGCTGTCGCAGGTCACTGCGGTGTTCGAGGACGGCACCGACCTCTTCTTCGCCCGCCAGCAGGTGTCGGAACGCCTGCAACAGGCACGTGCCGAACTGCCGGACGGCCTGGAGCCGACCCTGGGCCCGATCGCCACCGGCATGGGCGAGATCTTCATGTACACCGTCGACGCCGCGCCAGGCGCACGCAAGGCCGATGGCAGCCGCTACACGCCGACCGACCTGCGCACGTTGCAGGACTGGGTGATCCGCCCGCAACTGCGCACCGTGACCGGGGTGACCGAGGTCAACACCATCGGCGGCTTCCAGCGCCAGATCCACGTGCTGCCGGACCCGGCACGGCTGCGCGCGCTCGGCATCACCCTGCAGGACGTGGTCGCCGCGCTGGCGCGCGACAACCGCAACGTCGGCGCCGGCTACATCGAGCGCAACGGCGAACAGCTGCTGGTGCGCGTGCCCGGTCAGGTGGGCGACGCCGCCGGACTCGGGCAGATCATGCTGGCCCGCCGCGACGGCGTGCCGATCCGCGTACGCGACGTGGCGCAAGTCGCGGAAGGCCGCGAGCTGCGCAGCGGCGCCGCCACCCTGGACGGCCACGAGGCGGTGATCGGCACCGTGGTGATGCTGGTCGGCGCCAACAGCCGTGAAGTGTCGCGCGCGGCGGCGGCACGGCTGGCGGTGGCCAATGCCAGCCTGCCCGAGGGCGTGGTGGCCACCGCGGTCTACGACCGCACCGCGCTGGTCGACCGCACCATCCGCACGGTGGCCAGGAACCTGGTGGAAGGCGCACTGTTGGTGGTGGTGGTGCTGTTCCTGCTGCTCGGCAACATCCGCGCCGCGGTGATCACCGCGGCGGTGATCCCGTTGTCGATGCTGTTCACGCTCACCGGCATGGTGCGCCTGGGCGTGTCCGGCAACCTGATGAGCCTCGGCGCGCTCGACTTCGGGCTGATCGTCGATGGTGCCGTGATCATCATCGAGCACTGCCTGCGCCGCTTCGGCGACATCCAGCGCGCGCTCGGCCGGGTGATGACGCGCGACGAGCGCTTCGCGGCGACCGCCAGCGCCACCGCCGAGGTCATCCGGCCCAGCCTGTTCGGGGTCGGCATCATCACCGCCGTGTACCTGCCGATCTTCGCGCTGGATGGCGTGGAGGGAAAGCTGTTCCACCCGATGGCGATCACCGTGGTACTGGCGCTCGGCGGAGCGATGGCGCTGTCGCTGCTGTTCGTGCCGGCGGCCATCGCGGTGTGCCTAGGCGGGCGGGTCAGGGAAGGCGACAGCCGCGTGATCGCCTGGTGCCGGCGTGCATATGCACCGCTGCTGCGGCGAGCGCTGTCCTCGCGGGTGCCGGTGGTGGCTGCCGCGGCGCTGCTGACCGTGCTGTGCGGGCTGCTGGCCACGCGGCTCGGCAGCGAGTTCATCCCCAACCTCGACGAGGGCGACGTGGTCGTGCAGGCCCTGCGCATCCCCGGCACCAGCCTGACCCAGT
>DATINB010000127.1:0-2773 GCA_035474775.1 Luteimonas sp. | reverse complement strand
GCCGTGGAGCGCCCGCCGGTGCCGGAGCCGACCGCGGATGCGCCGACTTCCGAGGCCTGGTTCATCGGGATCGTGTTGAGTACTTCCTGCACGGTCGTCAGGCCCTGTTTGGCGAAGTCGGCGGCGCGGATGGTGGTGATCGGCAGCGAGCTTTCGGCAGCGATCCGCTTGATCGACGAGCCTGTCACCTCGACGCGCTGCATCGGCTGGCCGGTGGTGTCCTGGGCCACCGCGAACGGACAGGCCAGCAGGCCCAGGCCGGCGGCGGCGCCGAACAGCCGGCGCACGGAACGGGACAGCAATGTTTCATTCATTTCCAGCTCCTGGTGACGGATTCTGTGTTCCTTGCTGTGCGGGGATGACCGCCCCGGGCCAGCGTGGCCCGGGGCGGCCGGCGCCGCATCAGAACGTGTAGCGCGCCCCGAGTGAGAAGCTGCGTCCAACCGCGCCCGCGAAATCGAGCGGATTGTAGGCCTGGGCGCCATAGGTCAGCGGGTCGAGCGGCGCGACCTTGTCGAACAGGTTTTCGATCGTGCCGAACACTTCCCAGCCAGGCCGCGGCTTCCAGCGCACCACCAGGTCGAAGGTCGTGAACGAAGCCAGCCGGCAATCGGTCGGCGCGTTGTCGCCGTTGGCGAAGTGGCTGGCGCAGCCCTCGGGGTCGTCCTTGAACAGGACGTTGTCGATGGCCCCGCGGTAGTTGGCATTGAGCGAGACGCGCCAGTCGCCGCGGTCCCAGGCCGCGCGCAGGTTGGCGCGGTGGTCCGGGGTGCCGACGCAGTTGCTGACGTCGCAGTTGCCGTGGGTACCGGCGAAGTCGCGCGAACTGCCGTCCTGCTCGGTGCGCTCCCACTTGTCGATGAAGGTCCATTTACCGTCGAGCAGGATGTTGCCCCAGTCGTTAGGCAGGCGCACCGTGTGGCGGGCGTCGACGTCGATGCCCTGCACCTCGGTCGAGGCCGAGTTGACGTAGCTCGCGAGCACGGCCGTGATGGCGCCGGGGTCGCCCGCGATGCCCGGTTCGGCCGTCGTCGGGTCGCGCGCCACGCTGCCGGCGGCAATCGCCGCGTCGATCAGCTGCTGGTTGATCTCGTTCTTGCGCTTGATCCTCCAGAGGTCGACCGAGATGCTGGTGCGCGGCAGCGGGTCCCAGATGACGCCGACGTTATAGCTGCGCGAGCGTTCCGGGTCGAGGTCCGGGTTTGGCGAGGTAATGAGCGCCACCTGTGCCGGGTTGCAGGCGGCCTGGACGCCGAGTCCGCAGCGCAGCGGGTCGGATGCGGTGGAGAAGGCCGCCAGGCCGCCGACGCCGTTTTCGGCCGCGCTCGGGGCGCGGAAGCCGCGCGCGAAGGTGCCGCGCAGGGCGAGCTGGCGCGAGGGCGTCCACTTGACGCCGACCTTCGGCGTCCAGGAGTTGCCGACGTCGGTGAAGTGGTCCCAGCGCAGTGCGCCGGTGACTTCCAGGCCCGGCAGCACCGGCGCCAGCGCCTCGCCATACAGTGCGAACACGTTGCGCGCGCCGCGGTAGGCCGAGTAGCCGAGGCCGATGATGTTGCCGCGCTCGGTGCCGGTGACCGGATTGAGCTCGGTTTCCTCGCGCCGCCATTCGGCGCCAGCCGCAATCCCGATCGCGCCGCCCGCCAGCTTGCCGAACTCGCGCGTGAGCTTGAGGTCGCCCTGGATGATTTTAGTGGCGGCATCGCTCGCGATCCGCGGCGAGAGGGCCGCATACACGGCGGGGTCGTTCAGGGCGGCGTTCTCGGCAATGCGCCAGAAGGTGCCGGGCGGCAGCGCCGCGTAGGCGGCGCTGTTGCCGAGCGCCGCGGCGACGTTTTGCGGGCTCGGGTCGAGCAGGGCAAAAGCGACGTCGCGCTGCAGGAAACCGGAGCGCTCGTTGGTGACGGTGCTGCGTGAAAACAGCAGGGAGCTGTCGTATTCCCAGCCGGCGAAGCTGCCCTTCACGCCAGCCAGCCCGCGCACGAAAAAGCCGTCGATCGTCGCATGGCGCCGGCCGACGTCGCCGGCCAGGTAGCGCAGGCGGGCGGCGGTGCCGAAATACGGGTTGTCGGGATGGGTGGGTCCCAGCTGCACCCCGGCGTTGCTGACCGGTCCTCCCGGAAAACCGACGTTGGCGCTGACGGTCGAGGGCGTGGTGGAGGTGTTGGTCTTGCTGCTGTAGAGGTTCCACTCGGTGTAGGCTTCCATGGCCGGTGCCAGGCGCCAGGTGCCGCGCCCGAACAGGCTGTAGTTTTCCTGTTGCGGCTGGATCTGGTTGTACGCCAGCGTCGAGTCGATCAGGCAGCCGCCCCCCGGGTCGCCCTGCGGCTGGCTGGTGAAGTTCGCGCAGGCCGCGCCGGGTAAGCTGCGGGTGAACCCGGCGGCGGGGTCGAGGCTGCCGCGGTTGTAATAGTTGTTCGTGGCCGGGTTGCGCACGTTGCCGTTGATGGCGCTGCCGGCCGCGTTGGGACCGGTGATGGCGCCGGTGCCGCCCAGGGCCTCCTGTGCCGAAAAGCCCCAGCGGCGCAGGTCGACGCGGCCGATATGCTCGCGGTCGTCGCGGTCGCGCACCCAGATGTCGTTCTTGCGCTTGAACTCGAAATTGAACAGCGCGTTGTAGCCGTTGCTCTCGAGGTCGCCCATGCCGTGGGTGATGGCGAAGTTCTGCTCCTCGCCGTCCCACTCCTCGGTGATGCCGAGCGAGCCGCGCACCGTGGTGCCCTTGAAGTCGCGCCGCAGGATGATGTTGACGACGCCGGCGATGGCGTCGGAGCCG
>DATINB010000126.1:0-4344 GCA_035474775.1 Luteimonas sp. | reverse complement strand
GAGCACAGGGAGCGCGAAGAACAGCCCGATGACCAGCAGCGCCGGACCGGCGAAGACCCAGCCGGCGAGGCTAGCGCGCACCGGCGGCCTCCTGCTCGTGGATCCAGCGCCGTTTCTCCAGGATCTCGTCGACGCGCGCGTCCAGCTGCGACAGTGCCTGCGCCTGCGGTTGCCCGCCGCGGACCACGCGCTCGGTGGCCAGGCGCATCTCCTGCACGATGCGCTCCCACTCCAGCACCGCAGGGGTCGGCTTCACCCGCTCCAGCTGGTCGCGGAAGGCGCGTGCCAGTTCGTCGCCCGCCAGCGCCGGATGCTCCCAGGTGCTTCGACGGGGTGGCAGGTTGCCGATCTCGGCATGGAAACGCTGCTGGATGTCCGGGCGCGACAGGAACTCGACCAGCTTCCAGCTCGCCGCCTTCACGCGCGACCCCTTGAACAGCACCAGGCTGGCACCGCCGGCGATCCCCGCCCCGGGCCCGTCCGGACCCGGCAGCGCCATGGTCCCCCACTGGCCCGCCAACGCGGCGGGCTCGCGAGCACGGAACTCGCGGATGTTCCAGGGACCGGACAGGTAGAACGCGTAGAAGCCGTTGAAGAACTCGTCCCAGACGTTGGAGATCTGCGTTTCCGACATCTTCGGCGCCCAGCCCTGCGCGAACATGTTGGCGTAGAACGCCAGCGCGCGACGCGACCCCGCGCTGCGGAAATTGCCGAAGTCGTCGCCGTCGCGCAGCAACGGATCCGGCTGCTGCAGCGCGAACGACAGCTGCTGCTCGAATTCATTGAGCGGCAGCAGGATGGCATAGCGATCCGGGCCCACGTCGCGCTTGATCGCGGCCATCGCGCGCTCGAACTCCGCCCACGTCCGCGGCGGCCGGTCGAAACCGGCCGCGGCCAGGATGTCCTTGCGATAGAACAGCAGCCGCGTGTCGACGTACCACGGCACGCCCAGCAGCTCACCATCGATGACGCTGGTCGCCCAGATCCCCGGGAAGTAGTCGCCCTGCTCGACCGTTGCCGACCGGTCGACGCGCGACTGCAAGGGCTCCAGCACGCCGAGCGCGGCGAATTCCGGGATCCAGGTGTTGCCGAGCTGGCAGATGTCCGGCAGCCCATCGGCCGCGAATGCGGTCAGCAGCTTCTCGTGGGCGGCGCTCATCGGGATGTTCTGGATCTCGACGCGGATGCCCGGGTTGTCGCGCTCGAACTCGCGGACGAAGCCCGCCACCACCTCCGCCTCGCGACCCATGGCCCAGAAGCGGATCACCGTCTCCGCATCGGAACGACGGCTGCAGCCGGCGAGCAGCACGCCCGCCAACAGGCAGACCAGCAGCACGACCGCCGCCCTGCCCCGGACGCCCGTTGCACGGGCGCGCGCAGGCGCAACGGCCACGACGGGGACCTGTCGACGCACGCGACCGCTACCTGGCCGGTGGCTGGGCAGGCGCGGGGACGTCGGCCGGGGCGACTGGCGCAGGGGCGGCGTCGGTCGCTGCGGGCGACCCGACGCCGCGCGCACCGGGCGCCGCGGCGGTTGCCGGTTTGCCTGAGGCCGCGCCGCCAGCGGCCGCGTCGCGCTGGCGGGCGTCCTGGGCAGTGGCCTGGGCCAGCCAGCCGCCGGTGAAACCGGCCCGCACCAGGCCATTGCGCACGTGCGGGTTGCGCTTCATGACGTCCCAGACGAAGCCGTTGCGATAGTTGGCGATCATCGCCAGGATCGGGCCCTGGTCGATGCCGATGTAGTCGCTGGCCACCCAGCCCCTGTCCGGCACGATGCGGCCGGTCTTGAGCGGCACGTCGTAGCCGAAGCTGGGGTTGAAGGCATCCAGGAACCCGTAGCTCGAGTACAGGTATTCGCCGAAGCGGTCGTGCAGCTCCTGCGTGGCCGGGATGACGATCTCCGGCGCGAACGGAAGCGACGCGATCGCCGCGGTGGGCGCGATGGTGCCATCGTCGTAGGCAACCGCGATGCCGGCGCCACGCGCCGAGTAGTGGCGGAACTCGCGTTGCTCGCCCTCGTACTCCTGCACCGTGCGCTGCGGGCCGTCACTGGCGGTGAGCCCCCAGACGTTGGCGCCGTAGCCCTTCCAGCGCATCGGGTTCTCGATGGCATAGGAGCGCTGCGCGTAGGTGGCGCGTCGCGTGTTCTCGAAGTAGTCGATGCCGCGCTGCTGCATGTAGGCATCGCGGATGCCGCGGAAATCGACCCAGGTATGCGTGTACTGGTGCCCGAAATGCGGCGCGAAACTCAGGTACTCCTGGCCCTGGAACACACCCCAGCTGTCGTCGTAGGTGGACGTCCAGGCGGCCCAGGCCTCGGGCCCGATCGGATGCGTCGGCGATCCCAGCGCCAGGATGTAGACCAGCATCGCCTCGTCGTAGCCGCTCCAGTCGTGTTCGATGAACCCGCTCTCGGGGTACCAGCCCATCGCCACCAGCGGCGGCCGCTGCTGCAGCCACGGCCATTCCACGCCGGCATACAGGGCCTCTGCCACTTCGCGGATCTCGGCCTCGCGCGGGTCGTCGCCGTCGTAGTAGCTCTGCGCGAACAGCACGCCCATCATCAGCAGGCCGGTGTCCACGCTGGACACCTCCACCCACGGTTCGTAGCGGTGCCCGCTCTGCATGTCGAGGAAGTGGTAGAAGAAGCCGTGGTGCCCGGTGGTGCCGGTCTTCGCGCTGCCCTGCGGGGCATCGCGCAGGAACTTCAGCGTGACCAGCGTTCGGTCGACCGCCTGCCGGCGGCTGATCCAGCCGTTCTCGACGCCGATCGGGTACGCGGTCAGCGCGAAGCCGATCGAGGCGATGCTCGCGAACGGCCGCGACGGGAACCGGTCGGGCGTCAACCCGTTGACCTCGTTGGTGGTATCCCAGAAGAACTGGAAGGTGCGCTTCTCGATGTCGCGGAACAGCGGCGTCAACTGGGGTGGGCCCTTGCCCGCGGTGTCCTCGGGCTGGACCTGGGCGACCGGCCCGGGGCGCGGCGGGGCCACGTCCGGACCGGTCGAGGCCTCGCGTTCGCCGCATCCCGCCAGGGCGATGCAGGCGGCGAACACGAACAATCTGAACACTCGTCTGTGCAAGTCGCGTCTCTTCCTCAGCAACCGGTGCCGGCCACCCCGCGGGGGCGGCCGGCGCCGCCGTTTACCAGTTCAACCCCAGCGACAGCTTGAACGTGCGCGTGGGATTGACGATGTCGAGCCCGGTGCGCTCGCCGAAGTCCGGATTCTGCACCTTGCCGACGCCACGGAAGTTACCGAACTGTGTGTAATTGCGCTCGTTGGTCACGTTGAGCACGTCGCCACGCACGCGCACCCTGAGGCCGCCACCGGTATCCCATTCCTTCTGCAGCGCCATGTCGAGCTGCACGAAGTCCTGGTCGTCGAAGTAGTAGGTGCGGTACTGCGCATTGTTGCAGCCGCCCGGGTCGAAGCCGTCGAAGCAGTCGAGCCCCTTGTTGCCGGTCGGGCTCTCCCAGGTGAACTTCGCCGATCCGGTGACGCCCCAGAAATCCACGATCCCGGTCCCGACGAAGCGGTTGCGCGGCACACCCGTGGAGCCGATGAAGCGCGCATCGTCGATGTTCTGAAGGTCGAAGACGTCGTTGAAGATGTCGGCGGTCCGGTTCTCCTTCGCCTCGCTGTACGTGTAGGCCAGCGTGACGCCCCATCGCGACTCGCGGGTGTAGGGCTTCTCCAGGGACAGCAGGACCTGGTTCAGGCGCGTCTCGAGGCCGTTGTCCATGAGGAAGAAGCGCGAGTAGCCAGGAAGGTCGGCACCCGGCGAATTGCCGAAGGTGACGCCGGGCGGATAGAACAGGCCATCCGGCCGGCGATTGCCGATGGCGATCGAGATGCCGTCCTGGCTCACCACGTGCAGCAGCGTCGCCGTGGAGTTCCAGTCGTGGCCCAGCATCGGGAACGAGTTGCGGATGCCGAGGCTGAACTGGTCGGAGTACGGCGTCTTGAGGTCGTTGTTGATCAGGAAGACTTCGGATCCGAAGTTGCTGCCGGGCACGATCAGCGCGTTCAGCGCGTCCTGGTCCAGCAGGCTCGGGTCGAAGGGGATGCACGGCGAGCGCGCATCGTCCGGGGCGTCGCAATCGTGTCCAGGCGTCTCGAAGTTGAACTGGTAGCGCTGGAAGGCCAGGCGGTACTGTTCGAACGAGAGGTAGTCGAACTGGTTGCGGTTGTAGGAACGCCCGGCGCCGCCGAACACCACGTGCCGCTCGTCGCCGGTCAGGTCGTAGGAGAACCCGAGGCGTGGCTGCCAGGCGTCCTTGAAGGCGTCGCGATTGTTGCCGTTGCTGATGTAGTCCTCGATGTCGTAGTCGACGTTCGCGTT
>DATINB010000125.1:0-3533 GCA_035474775.1 Luteimonas sp. | reverse complement strand
GGTGTGGTGGTCCGCGACCAGCGCGCCGCGCCGGCTCTCGGTGACGCCTTGCGCATCACCATCGGCACGCTGGCCGAGAACGACCGCGTGCTGGCGGCGCTGTCGGCGACGGAGACGCCGCCATGACGCCGATCCTGTTCGTGGATCGCGACGGCACGCTGATCGAGGAGCCGGACGATTTCCAGATCGACGGCTTCGAGAAGTTGCGGCTGTTCGCCGGGGTGATCCCGGCACTGCTGCGCCTGCGCGATGCCGGCTACGCCTTCGTGATGGTGAGCAACCAGGACGGGCTGGGCAGCGCCGTCTATCCGCAGGCCAGCTTCGACGGACCGCACGCGCTGATGATGCAGGTGTTCGCCAGCCAGGGCATCGCGTTCCGCGAGGTGCTGATCGACCGCAGCCTGCCTGCGGAGCGCGCGCCCACGCGCAAGCCGGGCATCGGCATGGTGCTGCACTACCTGAAGGATCGTGAGATCGACTGGGCCCGCTCGGCGATGGTCGGCGACCGCGAAACCGACATGGCATTCGCCGACAACCTCGGCATCCGCGGATTCCACCTGCGCACCCCTGGATTCGGCGGCAGCTGGGACTGGGACGGGATCGCGCACGTGCTGGTCGACGCACCCCGGCAGGCACGCGTGCAGCGCACCACGCGCGAGACACGCATCCGCGTGGGCCTGGATCTCGACCGTGCCGCGGACCCGCGCGTCGCCACCGGACTGCAGTTCTTCGACCACATGCTGGAACAGATCGGCAAGCACGGGGGCATCGCCCTGGAAGTGGAGGCCGAGGGTGACCTGCACATCGACGAGCACCACACCGTCGAGGACACCGGCATCGCGCTGGGCCAGGCCCTGCGCGAGGCGCTGGGCGACAAGCGCGGCATCGGCCGCTACGGCTTCACCCTGCCGATGGACGAAACGCTGGCCAGTGCCGCGCTCGACTTCGGCGGCCGTCCGTACCTGGTGTTCGACGGAGCGTTCCGGCGCGAGCGTGTCGGGGACCTGCCGACCGAACTGGTCCAGCATTTCTTCCGATCGTTGTGCGATGCCTGCGGTCTCAACCTGCACCTCACGGTGCATGGCGACAACGACCACCACAAGGTCGAGGCCTGCTTCAAGGCCTTTGCGCGGGCGCTGCGCCAGGCGGTGGCGCGCAGCGGGCGCGAACTTCCGTCGACGAAGGGCGTGCTGTGAGCCGGCCACCGCGTGGGGGCAGGTGCGCCTGATGGACCTCGCGCTGATCGATGCCGGCGGCGCCAACCTCGGCTCCGTGCGCTACGCGCTGGAGCGGCTGGGCGTGGACGCACGGCTGGTGCGCGATGCCGGCGAACTGGCCGGCGCGCAACGCATCGTGCTGCCCGGCGTGGGCGCGGCCGCCCCGGCCATGGCGGCGCTCCGCGCAGGTGGCTTCGTCGAGGCGCTGCGCACGTCCACCGTTCCCCTGCTGGGCATCTGCCTCGGGATGCAGCTGCTGTATGCGCACTCGGACGAAGGCGACGTGGACTGCCTGGGGTTGCTGCCGGGGCGTGTCGCCGGGATGGCGCGCTCACCCTCGACCCGGGTCCCGCACATGGGCTGGAACCGGCTGCGGCAGCGGCGTCCCTCGGCACTGCTCGATGGCATCCCCGATGGGGCCTGGGCCTATTTCGTCCATGGCTACGCGGCACCGGTGGACGAGGCCTGCGTGGCCGACAGCGTGCATGGCGGCGCGTTCGCCGCGGTCGTGCAGCAGGGCCACGTGGCCGGTGCGCAGTTCCATCCGGAACGCTCGGCGGATGCCGGCGCACGGCTGCTGTCCAACTTCATCGGGAGCCGTGGATGAGCTTCACCCTCTATCCCGCGATCGACATCCGCGACGGCCGCGTGGTTCGCCTGGCGCAGGGCGACTACGCGCGCGAGACGCGCTACGAGGCCGATCCGGTCGCGCTCGCCACCGCGTACGCCGCGGCCGGCGCCGGCTGGCTGCACCTGGTCGACCTGGATGCGGCACGCGACGGCGGCTACACGCTGTCCGCGTTGCTGGCGCGCATCCACGGCGAGGCCGGCCTGCGCGTGCAGACCGGCGGCGGGGTCCGCGGGGTCGAGGACGTGGAGCGCCTGCTTGCAGGCGGTGCGGCCCGGGTGGTGGTGGGCTCGGTGGCGATCGCGACGCGGACGCGGGTGGCCGGATGGATCGAACGCTTCGGCGCCGACCGCATCGTGGTGGCGCTGGATGCACGGTGCGCGGCGGACGGCACGTGGCGGCCGGCCAGCCATGGCTGGACGCAGGCCTCGGGCGATCGCCTCGAGGATCTGGTCCGGTTCTACGCCGGGGTCGGCCTCCGGCACCTGCTGTCGACCGACATCGCCCGCGACGGCATGGCCTCCGGCCCCAGTCAGGACCTCTATCGGCTGCTGCTGCAATGGGCACCCGGCGTGCAGCTGCAGGCCAGCGGCGGCGTGCGCGACGCGGCCGACGTGGCGGCGGTGCGCGCGCTCGGCTGCGCGGGCGTGGTGCTGGGCCGATCGCTCCTGGACGGCACGCTGGACCTGGGCGAGGCGTTGCGATGCTGAGCCGACGGCTCATTCCGTGCCTGGACGTGCGCGACGGACGCGTGGTCAAGGGCGTCCGCTTCCGCAACCATGTCGACGTCGGCGACATCGCCGAGCTGGCAGGCCGGTACCGCGATGCCGGCGCCGACGAACTGGTGTTCTACGACATCACCGCCAGCCCCGACGGGCGGCGCGTCGACCTCGGCTGGGTGGAGCGGCTGGCGCGACTGCTCGACATCCCGTTCTGCGTGGCCGGAGGCATCCGCAGCGTGGCCGACGCGCGCGCCGTGCTGCACGCGGGCGCCGACAAGATCTCGGTGAACACACCGGCCCTGGAACGCCCGGGCCTGGTCTCCGAACTGGCCGCCGCATTCGGCGTGCAGTGCGTGGTGGTCGGCATCGACTCGCAGCGCGACGCCGACGGCGAATGGCGCGTGCGCAGCCACACCGGCAGCGTGGCCGCCACCCGCGTGCATGCACGCCGCATGCTGGACTGGATCGTCGAGGCCCAGGCGCTGGGCGCCGGCGAGATCGTGCTGAACTGCATGGGCCGCGATGGCGCGCGCGGCGGCTACGACCTCGAACAGCTGCAGGCGGCGCGGGCAGTGTGTGCGGTGCCGCTGGTCGCATCGGGTGGCGCCGGGTCGACGCAGGATTTCATCGACGTGTTCCGCGTCGCCGATGCCGATGCCGCGCTTGCCGCCAGCGTCTTCCACTCCGGGGCGATCGCGATCCCGGCTCTCAAGCGCAGCCTGCACGACGCCGGCATCGAGGTGAGGCAATGAACGGATCCGTCGAGCCGCTGGCCATGGGCGGGGTACCCGGCAGCGGGTCGCACGTCGACGCCGACGCGCTGGCCTGGGACAAGCAGGCCGGCCTGCTGCCCGCCGTGGTCCAGGACGCCGCCACCCACCGCGTGCTGATGCTGGGCTACATGGACCGCGCGGCCCTGGCCGCCACGCTGGCCAGTGGCCGGGTCACGTTCTACAGCCGCAGCCG
>DATINB010000124.1:0-3965 GCA_035474775.1 Luteimonas sp. | reverse complement strand
GACCGGGTCCCAGTTGACCACCGAGTTGCGCCGGTAGGCCATGCCGCTTTGCATGAGGCGCACGAACATGCGCTGCTCGTGCACGTAGTAGCCGGGCTGGCAGGTCGCGAACTCGCGCGTCCAGTCGATGGCGTAGCCCAGCGACTTCAGCTGCGCGCGCATGTGCTCGATGTTGGCGTAGGTCCACAGCGCCGGCGCCGTGCGGTTCTTGATCGCCGCGTTCTCGGCCGGCAGCCCGAAGGCGTCCCAGCCCATCGGCTGCAGGACGTTGCGCCCGAGCATGCGCTGGTAGCGGCTGATCACGTCGGCGATCGTGTAGTTGCGGACATGGCCCATGTGCAGCGCACCCGACGGGTACGGCAGCATCGCCAGGCAGTAGAACTTGGGGCGGGGATCGGCCTCGGTCGCCACGTAGGCGCGTGTCGCGTCCCAGTGCCGTTGCGCCGCGGCATCGATCTCGGCCGGCTGGTAGGGAACTGCTTCGGCAACCGGCGTATCGGACACGTGGGCGCGGCCTTGGAACGTGGCCGCGCAGCCTACCGCAGCGCACCAATCCCTGCCACGCGGGCTCGCGGCGTCGCGGTCGGGGCCGGTCGGCCGCGCAGCGGACCGCTGCCCGGCGCCCGCATGCCATGATCGCCCTGTTTTCTCCGGAGGAAGCCGGTCGAGCGATGAAAGCGTCCCTGCCGCGGTCCAAGCTGCAGCCCTACCGCAAGCTGGCGATGGCCGCTGCCGCCGCATTGCTGGTGGCGGTCGCCGTGGTGACCGTCCTGGGCGCACGCACCGTCGACAAGGACGCTAAGTGGGTCGCGCACACCTACGATGCGCTGCGCCTCGTCGACCAGACCGAATACGCACTGCAGCGTGCCGAGTCCGCGTCCCGCGTGTTCCGCCTGACCGGGCTGCCGGCGCAGGAGACCGAGTTCCTGGACGCCGCCGCGCTCGCGACACGCTCGCTGGCCCGGCTGGCCGAGCTGACCCGCGACAACCCGGTGCAGCAGCGGCGCGCGCTGGCCCTGCGCGATGCGACGCAGGCGCAGATCCGCGAGATGCAGCAGGTCGTCGAGGCCAGCGGGCGCAACGGCAGCGCCCACAACCCGACACTGGTGGTGGCCAGCATGCAGCGCATGCAGCGCACCGCGCGCCTGCTGGAGGCCATGCGCGACGAGGAAGCGCGCCTGCTGGCGCGACGCCGGGCCGCGGCCGACATCGGCGGCGACTGGCTGCTGGCGTTCGTGGTCATCGGCCTGGTGCTGTCGTTCGCGATGCTGCGCACGCTGGTCTGGAACCTGTCGCGCGAGAACGTGCGCAACCGCAGCCTGGCGCAGGAAGCGCGCGAGGCCGTCGTGCGCATGAAAGCCGCGCAGGCGCAGAGCGACCGCCTGGCCGAACAGCGGCGTGCATTGAGCACCTACACCGGCATGCTGCAGAGCTGCCAGAACCTCGACGAGGCGATGGAGATGACCGCCAGCACGATGCAGCGCATGGTGCCGGACGTGGGCGGCCGCTGCTACGTGGCCCGTGCCTCGCGCGACTACTTCGAGACCGCGGTCAATTTCGGCCACGAGGCGGCGACCAGCGCCGACCTGCTGCGCGCGCAGGACTGCTGGGGCCTGCGCCGCGGCCAGGCCCACCACACCGACGGCGCCCCCGGCGCCATGCGCTGCGCGCACCTGGACCCCGGCGCCTCGCTGGCCGGCATCGCCACCCTGTGCGTGCCGCTGGTGGCGCAGGGCGAGACCCTGGGCATGCTGCACGCCAACGCCCCGCGGCGCGGCGGCGAGGACGACCACGACGTGCAGGTCCTGGAGTCGATGGCCGAACAGCTGTCGATGGCGATGGCCAACCTGCGCCTGCGCGACACGCTGCGCGTGCAGTCGCTGCGCGACCCGCTGACCAACCTCTTCAACCGCCGCTACCTGGAAGAGAACCTGCAGCGCGAGCTGCAGCGTTGCGAGCGGCAGGGGCTGCCGCTGTCGCTGCTGATGATCGACATCGACCACTTCAAGCAGTTCAACGACCAGCACGGGCATGCCGCCGGTGACGCCGTACTGGCCCACGTGGGGCACACGCTGCAGTCGCTGGTCCGCAACGAGGACCTCGCCTGCCGCTATGGCGGCGAGGAGTTCACCGTGGTGCTGCCCGAAGCCGACGCCGACGTGGCGGTGGAGCGCGCGGAGGAGATCCGCGCGGCGGTGGCGTCGACCACCATCCTGCACCTGCGCAAGACCCTGGGCCCGGTCACGATGTCGATCGGCATCGCCACCTTCCCGCACGATGGCACGACGCCCGAACTGCTGTTCGAGATCGCCGATGTCTCGCTGTACCGGGCCAAGGCCGAGGGCCGCAACCGCGTGGTCCGTGCGGCCGCGATGCACTGAACCGCCGCGGGATCAGGGTGGCGCCGGTCCGGCGCCGCGACAGGACAGCGCCAGCACCGCGACGAACCACAGCGCCAGCGCGAGCCGTTGCGCGACGGGAGCCGGCAGCGCGCCCAGCTCGGCGACCGCCAACAGGGCCATCGCCGCCGCCGCGGCTGCCATCAGCACCGCTGCGGGCACCCGGCCGATGCCGCCACGCCACGCCGCGGCCGCGCCGAACAGCAGCGCCACCACCGACGCGAGCCACCACGCGGTCCACGCCGCGGCATGCAGGCGCGACGCCATGGCATCCAGATCGGTCGGGTCCAGCGGCAGCATGCCCTGCGCCCCGTGCGCCAGCGCCGCGAGCAGCAGGCACTGCAGGGACAAGCGCGCCGGCCATCCGCTGCCCACGCTGGCCCACCCGCGCGCCGACCAGGCCAGCCACGCCACTGCCAGGCCGGGCAGCACGAACGCCAGCAGGTTGAACGCAGCGGCGCCGGGCACGCCCCGCGCGCCCGGCAACGCCACCGGGTGCAACCGGTGCTGGTAGCCCTCGATCGACCACCCCGAGGAGGCGACCGACGCCAGCGCCAGCAGCGTGGCGGCTGCCGTGATCCAGAAGTGCCTGCGTGCCACCCGCTGCCCCCGCTCCGCCCGGCCTGCACCATGCCACGCGCGGCGGGCGGTCCCAAGCGGCGCGGTCGCACTGGCACAATCAGCGGCAACAGCCGTCAATCGAGATGCCCGCATGTCCGTGATGCCAGACGCTCCGTCCGTCGTGTTCGACGCTTCCACCGAGACTTTCGAAAGCGAAGTGCTGCAGCGCTCCCTGCAGGTGCCGGTGCTGGTCGATTTCTGGGCGGAGTGGTGCGGGCCGTGCAAGTCGTTCGGTCCGATCCTCGAAACGCTGGCCGCCGACTACAACGGCGCCTTCGTGCTGGCCAAGGTCGACGTCGACAAGGATCCGCAGATCGCCGGCGCCTTCCAGGTGCGCTCCATCCCCACTGTGTTCCTGGTCCGCGACGGACAGATCGTCGACGGATTCCCGGGCGCCCTGCCGGAGGCCCAGGTGCGCGAGTTCCTCGCCCAGCATGGCGTGGTGCCCGGCGAGGCGGTGGCGGCGGCCATCGACGAGGGGGCGCCCGCGGTGGTCGATCCCCACGCGGACGTGGCGCGGCTGCGCGCGGCCACGGCGGCCGAACCGGACAAGGACGACCTGAAGCTCGACCTGGCCCTGGCGCTGCTGCAGACCGGCGCAGCCGACGAGGCCGGCACCCTGCTGGAGGGCCTGCCGGCCAACCTCTACACCGACGATCGCGCCATCCAGGCGCGTGCCCGCCTGGCCTTCGCCACGGCGCTCACCGATGCACCGGCCGTGGACGTGCTGGAAGCCGCCATCGCGCGCGACCCGGGCGACCTGCGCGCGCGGCACCTGCTGGGCGTGCGGCGGATCGTGGCCGGGCAGTCCGAAGCCGGACTCGAGCAGTTCATCGAGATGCTGCAGCGCGACCGCGGCTTCGACGACGGCCTGCCGAAGAAGGCACTGATCGATGCCTTCCGCGTGGTCGACGATGCGGACCTGGTCAGCCGCTATCGGCGCCG
>DATINB010000123.1:0-8971 GCA_035474775.1 Luteimonas sp. | reverse complement strand
CGCCGGGCAGATCGTCCAGCTTGCCGTCCATGAACTGGCGGAAGGATCGCCCGGCGAGGTTGACGTACTGGCCATCGCGTCTGGCGAAATACATCGGCACGTCCATGGCGTATTGGGCGTAGCGCTCGAAGCCGAAACCGTCCTCGAACACGAAGTCGAGCATGCCGGTGCGGTCGGGATCGGTGTCGGTCCAGATGTTGGCGCGCGCCGTCAGGAAGCCGTTGGGCTTGCCTTCGGTGAACGGCGAGTCGGCGAACAGCGCGGTCGCCACCGGCTGCAGCGCCAGCGACACGCGGAACTTCTTGACCATGTCGGCTTCGCTGGCGAAGTCGAGGTTGACCTGCACCGTGCAGGTGCGGGTCATCATGTCGAGGCCGAGCGTGCCGACCTTGGGCATGTAGTCGCGCATGATCCGGTAGCGGCCCTTGGGCATCCACGGCATCTCGTCGCGCCGCCACTTGGGCTGGAAGCCCATGCCCAGGAAGCCCAGGCGCAGCTCGTCGGCCACGGTCTTGACCTCCAGCAGGTGGCTGCCGACCTCGCGGCAGGTCTGGTGGATGGTCTCCAGCATGGCGCCGGACAGTTCGAACTGCCCGGCCGGCTCCAGCGTCACCGAGGCGCCGTCCTTGAGCAGCGCGATGGTGCGGCCGCCTTCGTCCACCGGCGTCCAGCCGAAACGCAGCAGGCCCTTGAGCAGCGCCTCGATGCCACGCTCGCCGTCGAATGCCGGCGGCCGGAGGTCGTCCAGGCGGAAGCCGAACTTCTCGTGTTCGGTGCCGATGCGCCAGGCCTCCTTCGGCTTTTCACCGGAGGCGATGTACGCGACCAGCTGGTCGCGCGTCGTGACCGGCGCGTCGCTGGCTTGGCTGGGGCTGGACATGCGGAGGCTCGCGATGGCGGATTGGGCGATGGCGGGATTCCCCTATCATCGCGATGGTCCGCACTATAGCCGTTGACCTTGCCCGCATCCCCCGCCCGGCCACTGCCGCCCGTGACGCACCGCCGGGCGCCCGACCGCGCGCGCCGGCCGCACCCGCGCCCATGAGCGTCGCGACGCCCGCGCTGGACCCGACCCCGCAGTTGCCGGACATCCAGCTGCTGCGCGCGGTGGCGGTGGCCATGGTGGTGCTGTTCCACCTGTGGCCCGGCGTGGTGCCCGGCGGCTTCGCCGGCGTCGACGTGTTCTTCGTGATCTCCGGCTTCCTCATCACCGCGCACCTGGAACGCGAGTTGGAGGCGACCGGCACCGTCGCGCTGCGCCGCTTCTGGGCCCGGCGCATCGCGCGCCTGCTGCCGGCCGCGCTGCTGGTGCTGGCGGTCACGCTGCTGGCGGCCCGGGCATGGCTGCCGGCCACGCAGTGGGCGCAGACCGCGCGCGAGGCGGCCGCGAGCGCGCTGTACGTCGAGAACTGGGTGCTGGCGGCCGCCTCGGTCGACTACTTCGCCGCGTCCAAGGCGGCGACGGCCCTGCAGCACTACTGGTCGCTGTCGGTGGAGGAGCAGTTCTACCTGGCCTGGCCGCTGCTGCTGCTGGCCGGCGCCCGCATCGCGCGCGGCCGGCGTCGGCGCGCGCTGGCGACGACCCTGTCGCTCGTCATCATCGCCAGCCTGGCCTGGTCGCTGCTGGCGTCGCGGAGTGTGGATCCCGGCTATTTCTCGACGTTCGTTCGCGCATGGGAATTCGCCGCCGGCGGACTGCTCGCGGTCATCCTGGCTCGCAGGCAGGGGCAGCGGGCACCACTGCATCCGGCGGCCCTGCGCGGCGCCGGTTTCGTTGCCTTGCTGGCGACGGCGCTCGTGCTGCACGGCGACCTGGCGTTTCCCGGATGGGTCGCCCTGTTGCCGGTGGCGGGCACGCTGGCGGTGATCGCGGCAGCCGCCCATGCGGTGCCGGACGCGCGTGCGCCGCGGTGGCCGATGCGCCTCGCACGCGGCCTCGGCGACATCGCCTATCCGGTCTACCTGTGGCACTGGCCGTTGCTGGTGGTGGCGCCGTACGCGCTGCAGGCGCCGCTGGGCCCTGGCGATCGCGCCGTGCTGCTTGCGGCCACGCTGGCGCTGGCATGGCTGACGGCGCGGACCATCGAGCATCGGTTCCGTCCGTATGCCGCGCATGGCCGCGCCGTGTGGCCGGTGTATGCAGGCGCGGCCGTCGCGACCCTGCTGGTGGTGGGCGGGAGCATCGCGCTGGAGCGGGCGGCAGGCCCGGTGAATCCGGCATTGCCTGCCGCGCGCACAGGACACTGCGCCGGCGCCGCCGCCATGCGGACCGGATCGACCTGTCCGGACCGGCACCGGGCGCCCCCCGCCGCTGCCGCGCTGGCCGCGCAGGCCGACGGCGGTGCACTGTGGCTCTACAACCGCGCACAGGTGGAGCCCTATTACCGGCGCACCTGCACCTGGGCCGACGAGGCGCAGCGCTGCACCTTTCCGCGCTTCGGCGACGACGCGCTGGAGGTGCTGCTGATCGGCGATTCGCACATGCTGCAGTACGTGCCGGCCATCGCCGCGCTGGCGCGTGCGAACCGCTGGAACCTGCGCTACGCGCTCAGCCTCGGCTGCCCGGCCGCGCACCTGCAGCCGGGCGAGGACGACGGCACTGCGCCGACCGCGGTGTGCAGGCGCTGGCGCGAGCAGGTGCCGCACGCGATCGCCGGCGAGGGCGCCGACCTCGTGGTGGCGATCTCCTCGACCCGCCGCTATGCGCGCGGCGTGCCGGGGGCGATGGCGCGGCTGCCCGATGCGCTGCAGGCGACCTGGGCGCACTGGCGCGCGGCCGGCAACGCGGTGCTGGTGGTGGTCGACAACCCGATCGCGTGGACCGCCTCGGGCGACCCGGTGCACGTGCCGGACTGCATCGCGGCCGCGGGCGCGCGCCCGGATCCCTGCGCCGTACCGCGCAGCCGGGCGCTGGCGCCGGACCCGGTGGACGTCGCGCTGTCCCGGATGCCGTCGGTGCCGCGCTTCGATCCCAACTGGGCCTTCTGCGACCCGATGACCTGCCACTTCGCGGTCGGCGGGCAGGTGACCCACCTCGATCCCGACCACGTCACCGCGACCTTCAACCTCGGCCTGATGCCGGAACTGGGCGCGGCCATCCTGTCGGCCGCCGGCCGCGACCCGGATTTGCTGGTGGTGCCCACGGCGCCCTGACGCCTGACGACGACGGCCCTTGGCGGACACCGGCGCCGCAAGGAAATCCCCACGCCGATCCCACGATCCGGCAGCCCGGCAGCCAGCCTGACCCGCTACCGCTGCGGCGGCCGCATCTCCAGCCATCCGGCGACCACCTCGCGGGCCTCGTCCACGCCCAGCTTCGACTCGCCGGAGAACGTCTGCAGGCTGACCGTGTCGCCAAAGGCCTCGGACAGATCCTTCTTCACCGCGACGCGCACGTTGGCGGCGCCACCGCGGCTCAGCTTGTCGGCCTTGGTCAGCAGCGCATGCGCGGGCAGGCCACGTTCGACGGCGTAGGCCAGCATCTGCCGGTCGTAGTCGCGCAGCGGGTGGCGGATGTCCATCACCACCACCAGGCCCTTGAGCGCCATGCGGCTGCCGAAGTAGCTGTCCAGGAAGGCCTGCCAGTGCGCCTGCAGGTCGTGCGGAACCTTGGCGTAGCCGTAGCCGGGCAGGTCGACCAGGTAGCGGTCGGTGAACGGCGGGATGTCGAAGAACACCAACTGCTGGGTGCGCCCGGGGGTCTTGGACACCCGCGCCAGCGCGTTCTGCTGGCACAGGGCGTTCAGCGCGCTGGACTTGCCGGCATTGGAGCGCCCGGCGAAGGCGACCTCGAAGCCGCCGTCGGGCGGCAGCTGCCGGGGCGTATGGGCGGCGGTGAGGTACTGGGCACGGGCGAGCGGGTTCGACATCGGCATAGTTTCTCACGGGCCGCCGCGCCGGCCGCTCGGGTTTGACCGCCCATCCGCCGGCAACGGATAATTTGCGGCCCTGCGACCGGCGCTGCCGAGATCGCGTGTCCCGCGGTGCGCCAGGCCGCGACCCAGATTCCCGGAGCTCCGCAATGCGACACGCCCGTGCCCTCGCCTTCGCCGGTTTCACCGCCATCCTGGCCGGCGCGGTCGCCTTCGCCCAGACGACGGTCACGCCGCTCGCCGAGCCGGAGCCGGTCGAAACGCTCCCGCTCGATGCGATCAGCGCGGTCGCCGACCTGGCCAAGGCCAAGCCCGGCGACGTGCAGCGGGGTGCCAGCAAGGCCGGGACCTGCGCGGCCTGCCATGGCCTGGACGGCAACGCCACCGACCCCACGCTGTATCCGCGCCTGGCCCGCCAGAGCGAGCGCTACACCGCGCACCAGCTGGCGCTGTTCAAGAGCGGCGAGCGGCAGAACGCGATCATGCAGCCGTACGCGGCGCCGCTCACCGCGCAGGACATGCGCGACCTGGGTGCCTACTTCGCGACCCAGACCCCCGGCGCCGGCATCGCCGACGACGGCGAGATCACCGAGGGCCCGTACACGGGCCTGAAGTTCTACGCCGTGGGCGAGCGCCTGTTCCGCAATGGCGACGCCACCCGTGGCGTCCCCGCCTGCATGGCCTGCCATGGCCCGGCCGGTGCCGGCAATCCTGGCCCGGCGTATCCGCACGTCGCCGGACAGCAGGCCTGGTACACCGCGCGGCGCCTGCAGGAGTACCGCGCCGGGACCACCAACGAGCGCGACCGGCGGCTGTTCGACATCATGGCCTCGGTGGCCAAGGGCCTGACCGACCAGGAGATCGGCGCGCTGTCCAGCTACATGCAGGGCCTGCACACGCGCCCGGACCCGGCGACCCTGGCCGCCATGGCGGCCGCACCAGCGGCGGCGCCCGCGCCCGCTGCGGCGGCACCGCCTGCCGGCACCGCCCCGGCCGCTCCGGCGCCGACGCCGGCACCGGCGGCCGCACCGGCTGCACAGCCGCAGGGCGGTTGAGTCTCCGGCCCATGCGGCCTGCGACTTCACGGCTCCTGAATCCATCCGCTGGCCAGACTCCCTGCGCCGGCGCCGTCCCGTCCGGCTGGAGTCCATGCCAATGATCCTGCGAGTGCTGGCCGCGGCGTGCGCGGCGCTGGTCTCCGTCCTGCAACCTGCCGTGGCGTCCCCGGACGCGCCGGTGGCCGGGCAGGACTACGTGGTCATCGAGGGCGGCCAGCCCTGGGCACCGCTTGCCGGCAAGATCGAAGTGGTCGAGGTGTTCGGCTACTGGTGCCACGTCTGCGATGCCTTCCAGCCGATGGTCGACCGCTGGAAGACGACGCTGCCGGCCGATGTCCGCTTCAGCTACGTGCCGGCGGCCTTCAGCCTCGAGGACACCTACGCGCGCGGCTATTTCGCCGCGGAGGCGCTGGGTGGCCTGGCGCGCACGCACAACGCCACCTTCCGCGCCATCCACGTCGAACAGAGCCTGCCGCAACGGGGCGCCAGCGTGGCGGAGGTCGCGGCGCTGTACGGCATGCTTGGCCTCGATGCGAAGCGCGTGGCCGCGGCCATGGCGGCTCCGGCAGCCGATGCGCGGATGGCGGCGGCGCGGGAATTCGCCGTGCGCAGCGGTGTCGAAGGCACGCCGTCGGTGATCGTCAATGGCCGTTACCGCGTCCAGGCACGCAGCCTGGCCGACGTGTTGCGCGTCACCGATGCACTGATCGCGCGCGAGCGCGCCGGCCAGGTCGGCGCGCCGGCGGCCGCCACCCCGCAGCCGTCCACCGACGCGGCGCGCCCCACCCGTTGATCACCCCTCCTCCTTCGAGTCCCAGCCCATGAACCAGCGCCGCCAGTTCCTCGTCCCACTCGTCCTGTCCGCGCTGCTGGCGGCCTGCGCCCAGGAGGCGCCCACGCCAGCCGCGGACACCGCGCAGGCGCCCGCCGCCGCGACCGAAACCGTCGCCGGCGAGCCGGCCCTGGACCCGGCCGCGGCCGCCGCCGCCGCAGCCGCCCCCGCGGGCGCGACGGCGCCACCGGCCGTGGATGCGACGGCCGAAGCGGCCGTGGCGGCAGCCGCGCAGGCGGCCGCCAGCGGCCCCGGACCGGTCGCTGGTACGGACTACGTCGAAATCCAGGGTGGACAGCCCTATGCACCGCTCGACGGCAAGGTGGAAGTGGCCGAGGTGTTCGCGTACTGGTGCGCGCACTGCGCCCAGTTCGACCCGCTGGTCGGCGCCTGGAAGGCCAGGCTGCCGGCCGACGTGCGCTTCAGCTACGTGCCGGCGGTGTTCTCCGAGCAGGACAATTTTCCGCGCGCGTTCTACGCCGCCGAGACCGCCGGCGCGCTGGAGCGCGTGCACGCGCCCCTGTTCAAGGCCATCCACATCGATCGCAGCCTGCGCCAGAACGCCAGCGTCGACGACATCGCCACGTTCCTGGGCACGCAGGGCATCGACGCCGCGGGCATCAAGAGCACCATGCAGAGCTTCGCCATCAACGCCAAGCTCAACCGCGCCAAGCAGTTCGCGATCCGCAGTGGCATCGAGGCCACGCCGACGCTGGTGATCAACGGCAAGTACCGCGTGCGCGGCAGCAGCCACGAGGACCAGCTGCGCATCGCCGACCAGCTGATCGCCCGCGAGCGCGCGGCCCAGGCCGGCGGCGCGCAGTAACCGCCACGTGGCCGCGCCCGTGGCCACGCAGCGGCTGAGGCTGCTCAGCGCCAACATCCAGGCGGGCTCCAGCACGCGCCGGTACAGCGACTACGCCACCCGCAGCTGGTCGCACGTGCTGCCGGCCGGCAACAAGCGCGTGATGCTGGACGCCATCGCGCAGCTCGCCAGCGGCCATGACATCGTCGGCCTGCAGGAAAGCGACCCGGGCAGCTGGCGCTCGGGTTTCACCAACCAGACCCACTACCTCGCCGAGCAGGGCGGGTTCGACTACTGGACGCACCAGCCGAACCGCAAGGTCGGCAACTTCGCCTCCAGCGCCAACGGGCTGCTCAGCCGGTTCGAGCCGGTGGAGGTCATCGACCATCCCCTGCCGGGCCGCATCGCCGGGCGCGGCGTCCTGCTGGCGCGCTTCGGCGACGGCGACGCCGGGCTCACCATCGCGGTGGCGCACCTGTCGCTGGGCGCCGCCTCGCGCCTGTCGCAACTGGCGTTCATCGCCGAACTGCTGCACGACCACCCGCATGCGGTGCTGATGGGCGACTTCAACTGCACCGCCGACCGCCCGGAAATGGACATGCTGTACCGGCGCACGCGGCTGCAACCGCCGTCGTGCGCGGTGCACACGTTCCCGAGCTGGAAGCCGCAGCGTGCCATCGACCACATCCTGATCAGCGACGGCCTCAGCTGCGAAGGCCTGCAGGCGTTCCCGGCGGCGTTCTCGGACCACCTCGCGCTGTCGGTGCAGCTCGACGTCCCGGAGGCCGCGCTGCGCCGCTGAGCGGCCGCGAAACGGCCGACCCGTGGCATGCATGCCCTCGATCACGCCCCGCGGGGGGCTGCATTGCGGCACGCCGGCGCGCCTACAGCAGCAGGCTGATCCCCACGCAGATCAGGAAGACCGCGAACACCCGCCGCAAGGTGGGGCCGCTGATGGCATGCGCCAGCCGGGTGCCGAGCGGCGCCGACAGCACCGACGCCAGCGCCACGCCGACCGCGGCCGGCAGGTAGACGTAGCCGATGGCGTGCTCCGGCAACGCGCCCGCGGGCGCATTGAGCGCGTAGCCGAGGGCACTGCCGATCCCGATGGCGACGCCGCATGCCGACGACGTCCCCACGGCCCGGACCGCAGCCACCCCGCGCCAGACCAGCAGCGGGACCGTCATGCTGCCGCCACCGATGCCGACCACGGCCGACACCGCACCGATCGCAGTGCCGGCGGCGGTCATGCCCGCACCGACCGGCGCGATGTCGCCGCCGCCGCGGCGCGTTCCGCCGAACAGCATCTGCATGCCGGCGACGAAGCAGTAGCCCGCCACGCACCAGGCGAGCGCGTCGCCGTCCAGGCGAACCGCCACCAGGCTCCCCAGCCAGCCACCGACCAGCAGGCCCGGCAGCATCCAGCCCACCGTCGCCCACAGCACGCTGCCGCGCCGGTGATGCGCGTACGCGGACGACATCGCGGTCAGCACGATGCTGGCGAGCGACGTGGCCAGCGCGGCATGCACCACCGCGTCGGCCGGTACGCCGTGCAGTGGCAGCAGCCAGACCAGGGCCGCGACCAGCACCAGGCCGCCGCCCACGCCGAGCAACCCGGCCAGCACCCCGGCCACCGCACCGAGCAGCGGGAACATCCACCATGCGTCCATCAGCGCGGTGCCTTGCAGCGTCGATCCGGACCCATGCCTGCCCTGCTCGATTCATCGTGTGCTGGCTATAGTGCCGCGATGCCCACGCATCTGTTGCGAACGACGCTTGCCCTGCTGCTGACGTGCCCGCTCGTGCACGGCGTGCATGCGCAGGCGCGCGATGACGACGCGCTCGCGCGCACGGCGATCACGTCCGCGGAGATCGGCGTGCCCGCCCCGCCACTGCCCGCATCGCACCCGCTGCGGCCGTGGCAGGAGTACGCCGCGCTGCGCCGCGATATCGACACCATCGCGCCGGCCGTGGCGCAGGCCTTCCTGTCCCGCAACCAGGGCCAGCCGGTGGCCACGCTGCTCCGCGAGGCGTGGCTGGCGTCGCTCGCCAAGCGCGAAGACTGGCGCACGTTCCTCGACGCATGGTCCGGCGACGTCAAGGGCCCGGCCCTTCGATGCCACGCGCTGACCGCGCGCCTGCGCAACGGTGGCGCCGATGCGCGCTGGACAGCCGATGCCCAGGCTGCATGGCAGGCGGCGGCCAGGCCACCGCAGGCCTGCGACGTTCCATTCGAACAGCTCACCGCGCGCGGTGGCGTGTCGCCGGCGATGCGCTGGCAGCGCATCGAGCAGGCCAGCGCGGACGCGCAGCCGGCGCTCATGCGTGCGGCCGCCGCCGGCCTCGCCGGGTCCGAGGCCGCGCTGGCCCGGGACTACGCGGCGTTCGTGGAAGCGCCGCACGA
>DATINB010000122.1:0-3620 GCA_035474775.1 Luteimonas sp. | reverse complement strand
GCCGAGCGCGGTGGCGGAATAACGCTGCATCAGCTGCAGGCCCACCGCCATGGCCAGCAGCGTCAGGGCCCAGATACCCTGTCCGCGCCAGTAGGCGAGCGCACCGAAGCCGGGCAACTGGTAGATGTGCCCGTTGCGGGCGGCCAGGAGCAGCAGCGCGGCCAGTACGGTGGCGAAGAACAGCAGGAACGAGCGGTCGCGTGCCGCGCCATGCAGCGCCAGCGTGATCAGCGCGAGCATGAACAAGGCCGAATAGATGCCGCCGGCCAGCGCTGCACTGCGTTGCGTGAACTGCAACGCGGTCGCGTCGCGCACCACCTGGACCGGCAGGGTTCCCTTCAGGGTTCCGGTGGCCTGCAACTCCAGCACGATGTCGCCGCTCCAGCCGACCGGCAACGGGAAGCTGAAGGCCGACGGCAGCGCGCCTTCCTCGCGGAGCGGATGGAAGAAGTCGAGCGTGCGACTGCGCCAGCCCATGCCGGACAGGCTCACGGCGTCCACCGGGGCGCGGCCGACCCGCACCAGCCATCGTGACGTGGCGGCCTCCGCGGGGGGAATGTGGAAGCGCAGGCGGACCGATTCCGCGCGCCGCGCACCCCCGGCCAGCAGCAACGCCCCGCCATCGGACGTGAGGGCCGCGAGGCTGCCGTCGTCGCCGGCGAGCGGCTCCAGGGTGAGCGGGAGGGCGCCGTTGTTCCGGTGCGCCAGCGCGGCGATCGTGGCCACCACCAGGCACAGGAGCAGGGCCAGCCCCGCCAGGGACGACCCGTTGTCCGCGACGCGCGCCAGTGGCGATCCCATCAGGAGCGAGGATCCAACGGCGCCCGCAGCGAGCCCTGCCCGGTCGCCGGACATGTGGACGTGGCGGTCGCCGCCGATACGGGCGGCGACCGTGGGATGGGGTCCTGCAGCTCCACACGGTGCGGCATGGTGTCCTCCTGGCGCAGCGTGGCATGCAACAAGCGTGCCAGCCGCGCGGACCGGCGTGGCGTGAGTCGGGCAGCGGGGGGCGCGGCGGAGTCGCAGGCAGGCCATGGAGGCCGGGCAAGTGGCCGGCTCGGCTAGACTGCCGGCCTCCCCGCGCCATGCCGCTGCCCGATGACCTCGATGCCCGCCGCTCTGCCCCCGCCTCCGGTCGAGGGCCCTGCGCCTGCCGCCGGGAAGCAGGATTTCATCCGCCAGATCGTCCGCGACGACCTCGCCAGTGGCCGCCACGCCGCCATCCGCACGCGTTTTCCGCCGGAGCCGAACGGCTACCTGCACATCGGCCATGCCAAGGCGATCTGCCTGGACTTCGGGATCGCCGCCGAGTTCGGCGGCAGCTGCAACCTGCGCCTGGACGACACCAACCCGGCCAGGGAGGACGTCGAATACGTCCGCGCCATCCAGGACGACGTGCGCTGGCTCGGTTTCGAATGGGCCTCGCTGCGCCACGCCTCCGATTATTTCGACGTGTTCTATCTCGCGGCGGAAAAGCTGGTGCGCCAGGGCGACGCCTTCGTGTGCGACCTCAGCGCCGACGAGGTGCGCAGCTACCGCGGCACGCTGGTGGAGCCCGGGCGCAACTCCCCGTTCCGCGACCGCGGCGTGGAGGAGAACCTCGCGCTCCTCCGCGGCATGCGCGCCGGCGAGTTCGCCGATGGCGCACGTACGCTGCGCGCCAGGATCGACATGGCCAGCGGCAACATCAACCTGCGCGACCCGCCGTTGTACCGGATCAAGAAGGTCGCCCACCAGAACACCGGCCTGGCCTGGCCGATCTACCCGATGTACGACTTCGCCCACGCGCTCGGCGACGCCATCGAAGGCATCACCCATTCGCTGTGCACCCTGGAATTCGAAGACCACCGTCCGCTCTACGACTGGTGCGTGGACCGTGTCGACCTGGCCGGCTCACCCGCCCTGCTGGCGCCGCTGGCCGACCGGGGCCTGCCGGCGGACGCGGCCAAGCCGCGGCAGATCGAGTTCTCGCGGCTCAACATCAACTACACCGTGATGAGCAAGCGCAAGCTGGTGGCCCTGGTCGCCGAGGGCCTGGTGGACGGCTGGGACGACCCGCGCATGCCGACGCTGCAGGGGCTGCGCCGTCGCGGTTACACGCCGGCCGCGTTGCGCCTGCTCGTCGACCGGGTGGGCGTCAGCAAGCAGAACTCGGTGATCGACTATTCCGTGCTGGAAGGTTGCCTGCGCGAGGATCTCGACGTGCGCGCCGCCCGTCGCATGGCGGTCCTCGACCCGGTGAAGATGGTGCTGACCAACCTGCCGGAGGCGCATGAAGAGTCGCTGGCGTTCGCCAACCACCCCAAGGACGATGCCATGGGCGTGCGCGACATGCCGTTCTCCCGCGAACTGTGGATCGAGCGCGAGGATTTCGCCGAAGTCCCGCCCAAAGGCTGGAAGCGGCTGGTGCCCGGCGGCGACGTGCGCCTGCGCGGGGCCGGGATCGTGCACTGCGACACCGTGGTCAAGGATGACGCCGGCACCATCGTCGCGCTCCATTGCACGCTGGACCCGGACTCGCGTCCGGGCATGGACGGCGCCAACCGAAAGGTCAAGGGCACGATCCATTGGGTGAGCGCCCGGCACGCGGTGCCTGCCGAGGTCCGCCTGTACGACCGTCTGTTCGCGGTGGCCAACCCGGACGACGAAAGTGACGGCGGCAGTTATCGCGACCGCATCGATCCGGACTCGAGACTGCGCGCGCAGGCGTGGATCGAGCCCGCCGCGGCGACGGTGGAGCCGGAGACCCCGTTGCAGTTCGAGCGCCTGGGCTACTTCGTGGCCGACCGTCGCGACCATGCGCCGGGCGCGCCGGTGTTCAACCGCAGCGTGACGCTCCGCGACACATGGGCGTCGAAGGGCGGCGGGTCGTGACCCGCGGCCGCGACGGAGCGGCGGCACGACTCCGCGTCGCCGCCTCGCCCGCGCTGGCCCTGCTGGCGCTGCTGCTCGCCGGGTGCCTGGGCGCCGCATCCCCGGTCCAGACCGGGGATGCGGGCCGGCCGGTCGGGGGTGCAGGTCCGGTCGCCGCGGTGGGCGCGGCCCGGCCTGCCGCCGCCGCACCCCTCGTCGACCTCAGCTGCAGCGTCGACGCCGACTGCGTGGTCAAGGACGTCGGCAGCTGCTGCGGCGTGCGCCCGGCCTGCGTCAACCGTGCCGCGACCGTGGATGCCGATGCGGTGGCCGCGGCCTGCCGCGCCAGCGGCCGCATGTCGACCTGCGGGTTCCAGGTGGTGGAGGCCTGCAGCTGCAACGAGGGCCCCTGCCGTGCCCGCCGGGACGTGGTCGGCCGCTGGCTGGCCGAACCGGCTGGCGGGACGGCGGTTGCGTCCGGGGATGCATCGTGACGCCGCCCACCGAGGTCCGGCTCGCGCTCCCGGGATGGATCTCCGACACGCAATGGTCGGAGATCGCGGTGCCGGGCGATGCCGCCAAGGTCGCGGTCGCGGTGGAGCTGTCGCGCCGCAACGTCGCGGCCGGTACCGGCGGGCCGTTCGGCGCGGTGATCTTCGGGCCCGACGACCACGCGGTGGCGGTCGCGGTCAACGTGGTGCTGCCGCAGAGCAGTTCCCTGGCGCATGCCGAGGCCATGGCCTACATGCTGGCGCAGCAACGCCTCG
>DATINB010000121.1:0-2952 GCA_035474775.1 Luteimonas sp. | reverse complement strand
CCGCAATGAAGCGCGCACGGCCGCGCACATCCATGCGCGCTGCGCACGGGCCCCCATGACCGGACGCGCCTCATTGCAGCTCGGCTGGCGATTGCTGGCGAGCAGATCAGGCCTGGAGCGGCGCAGGCGCGCGGCGCGTTGTCGGCGTCTGCATCACGGCTGCCAGGATCGCCAGGCCACTGCCGCTACTTCCGGTACACCCACTGTCGCGAGCCGACGAATCCGATGAACCCGAGCGCCAGTTCAACCAGCGGCTTGGCCAGCCACGCCCACTTGCGGCCCAGGACGTCGTCGATGGACTGGATGGCCACGGTGCTGATGCCGGTCAGTACCACCCACATCAGCAGGAAGCGCACCAGCTGGGTGCGGCCGACCTCGTGTTCGTCGCCTGCGAAGGTGATCTTGCCGTTGAGCCAGAATCCCAGCAGCGCGCCGCTGATGCGGCCGGCGACGTTCGCCGTGCCCAGGTGCAGCCCCGCGTGGCTGAGCGCGACCATCACGCCCCAGTCGAGCAGC
The DNA here is from genome assembly GCA_035474775.1 of Luteimonas sp. Taxonomy (GTDB): domain Bacteria; phylum Pseudomonadota; class Gammaproteobacteria; order Xanthomonadales; family Xanthomonadaceae; genus Luteimonas. The sequence continues at coordinate 2,436 of DATINB010000121.1, read as the reverse complement.
CATTGCACGCCGCCGATCAGCAGGTACCGCGGTCCCTGGCGGCGCAGGCTCATCGAGGCGCCGAGCCGCTGTGGCAGGACGACGGGTGCGGGCGGCGGGTGGCAGCGTGGGGCATCGCGAGGCGGGGATCCGGTGGCAGGCGGCGCATCCTACTGCGCCGCGCGTTAGGAGGGCGGCTTGCGGGCGCGGCTTAGAATGTCGCGCCTTCACACCAGGACTGCCCATGGCCGCTCCCCTGCACGTCGTCATCCTCGCCGCGGGCGAGGGCAAGCGCATGAAATCGGTGCTGCCCAAGGTGCTGCAGACGGTCGCCGGGCGTCCGATGCTGGCCCACGTGGTGGCCGCCGCGCGGGCGCTCGATCCGCAGGCGATCCACGTCGTCCACGGCCATGGCGGCGACAGGGTGCGCGATGCATTCGCGGGTGAGCACGACATCCAGTGGGCCGCTCAGGCCCGGCAACTCGGCACCGGCCACGCCGTGCAGCAGGCCATGCCGGCGGTGCCCGACGGCGCCCAGGTGCTCGTGCTCTACGGCGACGTGCCGCTGATCACCGCCGCGACGCTCGCGCGGCTGCTGGCCAGCAGCGCACGCCTGGCGGTACTGGTCGCCGAACTCGACGACCCCACCGGCTACGGCCGCATCGTGCGTGATCCGGAAGGCCGGGTCGGGGCCATCATTGAGCACAAGGACGCCGACAGCGACCAGCGCGGCATCCGCATCGTCAACACCGGCGTGCTGGCCGCGGAAGCCACTGCGCTGAAGGGCTGGCTGCAGCGGCTGTCCAGCGACAACGCCCAGGGCGAGTACTACCTGACCGACATTTTCGCGATGGCCGCAGCGGAGTACACGCCGGCGGAGATGGTGGTGGTGGCGGATCCCGTGGAAACCGAGGGCGCCAACGATCCCTGGCAGCTCGCACAGCTGGAGCGCGCCTTCCAGCGCCGGCTGGTGCGCGCGCTGTGCGACCAGGGCGTGCGGTTCGCGGACCCGGCGCGCGTCGACATCCGCGGCACGGTCACCGTGGGCCGCGACGTGGAGATCGATGTCGACGTGGTGTTCGAAGGCCAGGTGGACCTCGGCGACGGCGTGCGGATCGGGCCGTTCTGCCGCATCGCCAATGCGCGGCTCACCGAGGGCACCGACGTGCGCGCGCATTGCGACATCGACGGCGCGCGCACCGAGGGTGCGGTGCAGGTGGGTCCCTTCGCGCGACTGCGCCCGGGCACCGTGCTGGCCGACGGCGTGCACATCGGCAACTTCGTCGAGGTCAAGAACAGCATCGTGGGGGTCGGCAGCAAGGCGGGGCACCTGAGCTACCTCGGCGACGCCGTGGTGGGCGCGGCGGTCAACATCGGCGCCGGCACGATCACCTGCAACTACGACGGTGCCAACAAGGCCACCACCTCCATCGGCGACGGCGCGTTCATCGGGTCCAACGCCGCGCTGGTGGCGCCGGTCAGCATCGGCGCGGGTGCCACCATCGGGGCCGGCTCGGTGATCGGCAGCGACGCGCCGGATGGCAAGCTCACCGTCGCGCGTGCGCGGCAGGTCACCATCGACGGCTGGGAGCGGCCCGCGAAGCGACCGCGCGGCTGACGCCAGCCTGCGCCTCCACGCGGCGGGGCGGTGGCGAGGCTGGCGGATGCCGGCGCCCGGCCATGGCCTCAGTCCGGGAGCATGATCGACACGCACAGGCCGCCACCGTCGCGGTTGAGCAGCGAGATGCGTCCGCCGTGCGCTTCGGCGATCTCCCGCGCCAGCGCCAGCCCCAGGCCGGTCCCGTGCCGCTTGGTGGAATAGAACGGCAGCAGGGCACTGGCCAGGACCGCCTCGTTCATGCCGCCACCCCGGTCCAGCACGTCGATGCGCCAACCGGCGGGCAATCGCCGCACGGCCAGGTGCACGTGCTCCGGGGCGCTGCCGGATTCGTGCGCGTTCTTCAGCAGGTTGAGCAGTGCCTGTTCCGTCTGCGCGGCATCGACGCGCGCGCCACCCTGCAGCGCGCCGTCGACCCCGAACGCGACCTGCGAATGCAGCTTCGCGATGAATTCGGACCATACGATGGGCTGCAGCCGCGGCGCCGGCAGCTTGGCGAAACGCGCGTAGTCGCGGATGAAGCCCTCCAGGTGGCGTGCACGCTCCTCGATGGTCGCCAGCGCCATCGGCAGGCGTTCCAGCTGCCCGCGGCGCAGCATCTCCGCACCCGAGTGCGCCAGCGACGCGATCGGTGCCAGCGAGTTGTTGAGCTCGTGGCTGATCACGCGGATCACCTTCTTCCACGTCTGCACTTCCTGGCGGCGCAGTTCGGCCGTGAGGTGACGCAGCAGCAGGAGCTCGTGACGACGGCCGTTCAGCGTGAACGCGCGGCGCGCGAGGTGGTAGATCTCGTCCTGCGCGTTGGTGCCTTTCGCGTGGCTCACGGTGAACAGGCCATC
>DATINB010000120.1:0-4131 GCA_035474775.1 Luteimonas sp. | reverse complement strand
CATCAGGTGCTTGACGGTCAAAAGCGCTGGAACGCCTCGGGCGTGATCCAGGGCTTCGACGTCGAGACCGGGGCGCTGCGCTTCGCCTGGGACATGATGCGCCCCGACCGCAGCGGCCTGCTGCCCGAGGGTGAAACCTATACGCCGGGCACGCCGAACATGTGGACGACGGCGACGGGTGACGAGGCCCTGGGCCTGGTCTATCTGCCGATGGGCAACTCGGCCGCCGACTACTGGAGCGGGTCGCGTCCGCCGGCCGCGGACCGGTTCGCGACGTCGCTCGTCGCGCTCGACGTCACGACGGGCAAGCCGGCATGGAACTTCCAGACGGTGCATGTCGACGTCTGGGACTACGACCTCGGCTCGCAGGGCACGCTGATCGACTTTCCCACTGCGGATGGTGCCGTGCCGGCGTTGCTGTTGCCGAGCAAGCAGGGCGACATGTACATCCTCGACCGTCGGACCGGTACGCCCCTCACGCCCGTGCAGGAGCGCGCGGTGCCGGGCGGTGGCGTCGAACCCGGGCGCCGCTCGCCCACGCAGCCGTTCTCCGGCTACCACACCCTGCGCAGGCCGGACCTGACCGAGCGCGACATGTGGGGCATGACGCCCATCGACCAGCTGGTGTGCCGCATCCAGTTTCGACGTGCCAGCTACAAGGGCATCTACACCCCACCCACGAGCGACCGCCACTGGGTCCAGTACCCCGGCTACAACGGCGGCTCGGACTGGGGCGGTGTGTCGATCGATCCGCGGCGCGGCATCGTGATCGCCAACTACAACGACATGCCGAACTACAACCGGCTGGTGCCGCGTGCCGAGGCCGACCGCCTGGGATGGGCGCCACGCGACGAAGTGCGTGGCGACATGGGTGGCGCAGAGGGCGCGGGCGATCCGCAACAGGGCACGCCGTACGCAATCAACGTCAATGCCGGGTGGCGCCTGCCGTTCACCGGATTGCTGTGCAAGGAGCCGCCCTACGGCGGCATCCGCGCCGTCGAGCTGGCCACCGGCCGTACGCTCTGGGACCGCCCCCTGGGCACCGCGCGCCGCAACGGGCCGTTTGGCATCCCGTCGCTGTTGCCGATCGACATCGGTACCCCGAACAACGGCGGGCCGGCGCTCAGCGCAGGCGGCCTGGTGTTCATCGCCGCCGCTACCGACGACCTCATCCGCGCCATCGACATCGAGACGGGTGAAACCCTGTGGCAGGACGCGCTGCCCGCCGGCGGTCAGGCAACGCCGATGCTGTACGAGGCCGGTGGCCGACAGTTCCTGGTGATCATGGCCGGTGGCCATCACTTCATGGAGACGCCCAAGGGCGACCAGGTGATCGCCTATGCCCTTCCGCAGGTGGCCGCCGACAACTGACCTGGTGCTGACGAGTGGTGGAGAACGAGTGCCGTCCACTGGCGTCGCTCCCGCGGTCTCTACTCCCCCACCCACTCCTGCACCCAGCCCGCCATGCGCGCGTGGTAGTCGCCGCGGTGCTGCGGGTTGCCGCTGGCGGCCATGGTGTGGCTGCCGCCGGGGTACACGACCATCTTGCAGGGCGCCTTCGAATAGCGCACCAGGTTGCAGAAGAACTCTTCCGCCTGCCCCACCGGGCAGCGCTGGTCGTCCGAGCCCTGCAGCACCAGCGTGGGCGTGTCGATGGTGCTCGAGTAGTTGGTGGGTGACAGGCACTGGTAGCGCTCGCGCTCCGTGATCAGGTCGCCGTCCATGGCATAGGGCGACACGTAGTAGCCGGAGTCCGACGTGCCGGCGTGCGATTCCACGTTGGCCACCGGCGCACTCACCACGGCGGCCTTGAAGCGCGAGCCGCGGCTCACGGCATAGGCGGAGAGGAACCCGCCATACGACTTGCCTGCGCAGGCGATGCGCGCGTCGGCGATGCCCTCCGACTGCAGCTGGTCGAGGATGGCGTGGTGTTGCGGCAGGTCGAGTTCGCCCCAGCGGCCGCGCAGCCGGCGCGCGAAGTCGGTGCCGTAGCTGCTGGAGCCCACCGCGTTGGGCGCGAGGATGGCCCAGCCGCGCGACAGCAATTGGTACCAGTACATGTGGTTGGCGAAATCGATCAGCGCGATGCTCTGTGGGCCCCCGTGCAGGTCGAGCAGCATCGGAAACGGGCCGTCTCCCTCCGCAGGCAGCAGCAGCCAGGCATGCACCTTCTCTTCGCCGTCGCGGCCGTCGGGAACGTTGAAGCTGCGCAGGCGGACGCGCGGGCGTGCCCGCGAACGCGCCCACTTGCGGTTGAAGGCGGTATGCCGGCGTTCGTCGTCGCCGTCCCAGCCGATCGAGAAGATCTCGCAGGGGTTGCGCATGGTGGCGGACACGAACATCAGCCGTTCGCCGGCGGCGCACATGGCCAGCACGTGGCGCAGGCCGCGCGTGACGACTTCGGACGTGCCGTTCGCGACGTCGACGACCGCGACCTGGGTCAGCCCACGCCGCGCCGTCACCACCCCAACGCGCTTGCCGTCGGGGTGCCAGGCCAGGTGGCTGCCCTCGAGCTCCAGCGCGTCGCCAACCGGTGACCTCGGTTCACCGTCATCGGCGGGGACCACCCAGAGCTGCGACATCGAGTCACCTTCGGCCTCGCTGCCGGCAAACGCGAGGGTGCTGCCATCAGGCGACCAGCGGATGCCGCTGATCGAGGCCAGCGTGCCGACGCGAAGCCGAGCGTTGCCGCCGTCCGCATCGGCCATCCACAGCTCGCTCCGGTGGCGCTGGCGTCCGTCGCCGGACCGCACGTACGCGAGGCGGCTGCCGTCGGGCGACCATTGCGCCTCGGTCACGTTGAAGTCGCCGCTCGCCAGTACCGTCTCGTCTCCCGATTCTGCGTCGATGCGCAGCAGCAGCGTGCGCGTGCCGATCGTGAAGCCACTGCCGTCCTGCTTGTAGGGGAGGAACGTCGCGACCATCGGCCGATTGTCCGCGGAGGGATCGTCGCGGTCGTCTTCCGCCCAGTCCACGTCGGCGGTCAGCAGCAGTGCGTTGCCGCCGGGCGCCCACATCTCGATGCCCTTCAACGTGCGCTTGGACTGGCTGCGCCGGCTGGCCTCGCCGCCGTTCATGCGCAGCACCTGCACCTGGGGGCCGCTGTCCTCGCCGCGGCTGGAGAGGAAGGCGATGTGCGATGCGTCCGGCGAGAGGCGCGGCGACGTCGCACTGGAGACCGATGTGGTCATCCTCCGCGCCCTGGCGCGCGGGTCTCCGGTGTCGAGGCACCAGACCGTGGACGCGTAGGTGCCGCTGCGCCGCGCGCGCGAGGCCACGAACAGGGCGACGGGCGAGCGCGCCGAGCCGTCCAGCGCCTGCAACTCGCGATGCAGGTAGATGTCGTCGGTGGTGAATGCCTGCATCGAGGCTCCCTGGCAAGCCAACAGTGAGACGCCCCGGAGTCCGGGGCGTCGCGGTCCAGCTGGGTCGGGCGGGGCGCGTCACGCGCCTGCCCGGCGCGTCAACGCTGATCGCGGTTCTGCTCGTTGCGGTTCTGCTGGTTCTGGTCCTGCTGGTTGCGGTTCTGCTCGTTGCGATCCTGCTGGTTCCGGTTCTGCTCGTTGCGATCCTGCTCGTTGCGGTTCTGCTCGTTCTGGTTCTGGTTCTGCTGGTTGCGGTTCTGCTGGTTCTGGTTCTGGTCCTGCTGGTTGCGGTTCTGCTCGTTCTGGTTCTGGTTCTGGTTCTGGTTGTTCTGGTTGTTCGCCATGACGGATCTCCAACTGCTGTTCGGGGGAACCGGCGGATGTGATCCGCCGGGAGACACCGCGTGACGGGATCGTGCCCGCAGGTTCTCGACCAGGACAATGCAAACGCTGTGCCAACCACAGGGGTCGTTGACCCGCGCTGTTTTACTGACGAGCCCTCGCGACGCGCCCGGCAAAAGCTTCAGGCGTGGCGAAGCGTTTTCAGCGGGCGATGTGACGGCACGACGCCATGTCCACGGCTGCTGCAATGCAGCGGCCGCGCTGGTCAGCCCGGTTCGAACCGGTGGCCCGACGCATCCAACGTGTCGGCGTCAGCCACCACGTCGGAGCCCGGCGCCTCGACGATCAGCGAGCGGATCCGCTGTGCAAAGGTCGCGAGGGCATCGGCCTCGCTCAACGTCGTCGCTTCGTCGCCCGGCGCGGT
>DATINB010000119.1:0-2889 GCA_035474775.1 Luteimonas sp. | reverse complement strand
ACGACCAGCGACGGCTCGGATGTGTGGGACCTCGACAAGGGCAAGGACCGCCCCGAGTGGATGGTGAGCATCCGAGAGTCCGACGAGCACGACCAGATGATGTTCGACGGGATGCGGGACCAGACCTACCAGCTGCTGCGGCATCTGCCGTTCATAGAGCAGGTGCGCAAGGCGGGCATGGAGCCGATGGCCGCTAACGGCTCGTTCGAGCTGGAGTTCGCGGAGGGCGACGCTGGCTCGAGGCGGACGGTGCAGGTGCGCCGGCTACGGCGTGGGAGTACGACGGTGATCGTGTTCCGGTACGGCCCGGCTGTACATGTGTGGTGCATGGCCTCGGCGGCGAAAATCCACAATGACGACCGGATCAACGACTTCACCTGGCTGCTGATGGAGTTGGTGCTGGCGTACCGGCCGAGGAACGTCTTCACGGCGAACCTGTCGCGGGTCATCCGCTCACTGGAGCAGGCTGGGCTGCTGCTTCATGCGCTGGTAGGCAACGTCGATGCTATCTGGCACGGCAGCCAGCGGCTGGCGTTGGCTGGCCCGGAGGCGTCGACAGGCAAGTTCCAGTACAACATGCTGGCGTCCTTCGCTGCGATGGAACGGGTCGCGATCTTGCAGCGGTTGATGGCCGGGCGGGTGGCGCGGTTCCGGATGGGCCGATGGGTGCCGGGCAGGAAACTTGTGCCGCCAGGCTACGTGCTCGACGCGAAGACCGGTCTGCTGGAGGTTGATAAGCGCCAGCGCGAAATGATCGCGGCGATGCTTGAGATCCTGGGCAGCGGAGCTCCTTCCCGGGCGACGGTCATGGCAATCGGGAAGATCGGAATGAAGATGGCGCACGCGGTCGATGAGGACGGCAACCCGGTGCCGGTATCGCATGCGACGACGTCCACCGCAACGACCGACGCGCTGCTGGCGTGGCTCAACACGTGGATTCACGGGCAGTACCTGTACCGGTTCTCCAACCCAGGCCTGGAGATCGACGACCTGTCGGGCGTGCCGGTCGTGCGGCGCAACGACAGCGACATGGGCGAGTTCCAAATGCTGCTGAGCGTGCCACTGCCAGAGGGCGGCTGGGCGTCAACGGAAGTCCTGGGCCGTGCGGTAGCGGTCGCGCGTGCCCGGTGGGCGGACTTCATCGACATGCGTGGCGAACCGCGACCGCTGCACCCGTCCATCGAACATCTGTGCGTCGATCCGGAGTTGGCGCAAATGCAGTTCCGTCGGCGCAACACGGCCGGCAGCACCCTGCAGGTCACGCGCTCAGGCAAGCCTCGCCGCGGCCCGACCGGTGGCGCCGCCCGCGCGCAGGTCGCTCCGTTGATCGGCCGGCGCTGGAACAGGGACGGGATCGTGTTCCGCATCGGCGGAATGAACGCCGGCAAGTACCGAATCACCGCAGCGGGCGAGGACGTGGCGTGAGCGCACTAGACATCGCTGACGAGCTGGGCCGCACGGTCGCCACGTTCGACGCCGAGACGATCCACGCCTCGATCGCGCAAGCCGCGTCCTCAGCGCTACGGGCAGGTGTGGCCGGGCGGCATGAGCTAGCTGACCTGCGCCCCGCAGAGGACGCTGTCGCGTCGCCGGAAATAGCGGCAGCGCAGCACGCGACCGATCAGGCGCAGTTGAAAGCGGTGGCTGCGTTCACCGCGTTAGGTGTGTCCAGCATGAACGATTCTGGGCGCGACCAACTGGCAGCAGCAGCTGACCGTGCCGCCGCCGATCTGGAGGCCGCGCGTACGCACCTGGCGCAGGTCACGCGCGCCACCCATGACGGCTCCGGAGCGAGCTCGCGGGTGATCCTTGAGCAGTTCCGCACGGCGGTCGGCGCGCTAGCCAAGCCCGGCGGGAAGGTGTCGCAGGCTGAGGCCGCCGCGTTGGCGAAGGTCTTCTGCGATCTGGAGCTGCTGCCGGTCAACGCCGGGCAGTGGGCCGGGCGTTGCTTCATGCGCCTGCCGCTGGCCGACGGATCGGTTCTGAGGTGCGGCCCCTTGGAGTGGGATGTCACCGTTCCGTTCGCTGCGGACTCCCGCCGCGTCGCCCTCGCTCTCGGCGCAGATGGCAACTTCCCATGGGAGCGGTACCGGGCTCGCGCGCGGCTGCAGGACGCCGGAGTCCAGCGGCAGCAGGCGCGGATGATCAGCGACTGCGCGTTCCGCTGGCTGCATCCGGTGGTGATGCACGTCGTTGCCGGCACACCGTTGCCTGAGGACATCCCGCAGGACTGGACGCAGCCGCAGTTCATGACGTGGGCAGCCCGGGTGTACACGACGCGGGCGTGGAGCTGGAACGGGAGTGTGCACACCTACCTGCACTACGGGGCGCAGGCAGTCCTCGACGCCGTCGCGCAGCTCGGCGGTTCCGGCTGCGCACGCGATGTCGCCGCGCTGATACCGCCGGTCACCCCGGCGAAGGCCGCGATATGGATGTCGACCATGGACGCGGTCGACGACGACGGCGCCCGCCACTGGCTGGTCCAACGTGCGCGGCGCTCCTCCCCCACCCAGGACGGCAGCGGCCCGACCGTAACGCTGCATCGGTGTCGGTGCGGCGAACTGATCACCGGCATCGTGGACTGCCCGGAGGTGCCGGCGCGGCTGCTGTGCCAGTGCAGACGAATGCCGTTCGCCGAGGCGTTCGGCATGGACCCAGACACGCGCCTTCCCGCCGACTACCTGCGAGCAATCGCCTCACCGGAGGACTGCCGACAGTACCTCGCGCGAGAGCGGCCGCAGCCCTTGCGGCTCGGCTCGGGCGAGGTTGCAGTGCTGTCATCGGCGATCTTCGACAATGACGCCTGGGCGACCGTCGCCCAGATCGCCGACACCGTCACTCACGACGCCGACCGAGTGTCGGGCATCATGCGCCGCCTCGAAACGAAGG
>DATINB010000118.1:0-4084 GCA_035474775.1 Luteimonas sp. | reverse complement strand
CGCTGGCGGTCCAGTTCGTGCGCGAACACGTTGAGCAGGACTTCCGAATCCGACTCGGTATTGATGTTGCGACGATCCTGCTCGAACACTTCGCGCCTGAGCGCGTCGGTGTTGATCAGGTTGCCGTTGTGCGCGAGCGCGATCCCATAGGGCGAATTGACGTAGAAGGGCTGCGCTTCATCACTGCCTTCGCTCCCGGCGGTGGGGTAGCGGCAGTGGCCGATGCCCACGCGGCCGCCCAGCAGCGCCATGGCCTTGGCATCGAAGACTTCGCGCGCCAGGCCGTTGCCTTTCTGCACGCGCAGGTGCGTTCCGTCGACGGTGGCGATGCCGGCGGCGTCCTGGCCGCGGTGCTGCAGCACGGTGAGTCCGTCGTACAGGGCCGCCGCGACTTCGGTGGTTCCAACGATGCCGACGATGCCGCACATGGCGTGGGGTGTCCTGTCTGTGGTGCAGGCGGACAGCGTCCGCGAGCGGGAACCGCCGCCGATACCCGGGCGTCGGCGTATGGATCAGGGGTGCGCGCGGACCAGCCCGTCGATCCCGAAACGTCCGCGCACCCGCGTCTTCAGCTGGTCGGCTTCGGCACGCGACAGAACCGGGCCGGCCTTGACCCGGGTCAGCGTGCCGCCGTCGGTCTGCACGCTGTCGGTGAACGCGTTGATGCCCGCGGCGCGCAGGCGGTCGCGCAGCGCATTGGCCTCGTCGCCCTTGGCGAATGCGCCCAGCTGCACGGCGAAGCCGGACCCGGCTGCGGAAGTCGTGGTGGCCACGGGCGCCACAGGCGGCATCGGCTTGTCGGCGGCAACCACCGGTGCGGTGGCCAGAGCGCTGGGAGCCACCGCTGGCGACGGCAGCGGCTTGGCGGCGACCGACGTACCGGCCGGCAATGCCGCGGGCGTGCCCGGCGCGGCGGGCGGCGGCAGTGCCTGGCTGGTCGAAGCGGGAACCGCCTCCGGACTGGTCCGCGCATCGAGCGCGACCACGCGTGCGTCGACGCCGGATCCCACCTGCCCGGCCGCGAGTCGCGCGATCTCCGCATCGGCGCGCGTCGCGTATGGGCCGATCCGGACCCGCCATGCCGGGCGCCCGGATACGCTGGCCGATTCGGTGAACGCCGGGAGCGTCTGGCCCTGCAGGCGGGCCACCACGGTGTCGGCATTGGCACGGGTCGCGTACGCGCCGAAATTGACGGCGTAGTCACCCCCGGCGACACGGGGCGGCAGCATCGGCGACACGGACGCGGCGCGCGTCGCCGCCGGATCGGTGGCCGGGGCACCCGTGTCCCCGCCGCCCACCGCGTCCGATGCCGGGTTCGCCGTGTCGACGGTGGGCAACGACTGCCGCTCTTCGTCCAGCAGTCCCTGCGAGGACGTGGCGCCCGGTACCACCAGGGGCAGGTCGCGGGTCTCGTAGCCCCCTTCCGGCTCGGCCGGCATCTGCATCGACAGGTCGGCGACGCCGCTGTCGGGTGCCGGGCCCTGCACCAGCATCGGCAGGAAGATCACCGCCAAGGCGACCAGCACCGCTGCGCCGATCAGACGCTGTTTCAATCCGGAATCCATCGGGCATCGCGGCAGCAGGGGGCCCGACGATTATACGCCCGGCCCCGCGGGCTCCCTCAACCGCCGTGCCGCGCCCAGCGCAAGGCGGCGGCCGCGGTGTGGAACGAGCCGAAGACCAGCACCCGGTCACCGGCCTCGGCCAGCGCCAGCGCAGCGGACACTGCAGTCGCCACCTCGGGGTGGCACGCGGCATCGGCGGCTGCGCTGCCGGCCAGGCGCCGTGCGAGCGAAGCCGCATCGCCGCCGCGCGGACCCGCATGCGCGAGGCCGGCAAGGTGCCAGCGCCCGTCGATGTCCGCCGACAGCGCCGAGACCATGCCCGCGGCGTCCTTGTCCTCCAGCGCGGCGTACACCGCGTGGGTGCGCCCGCGGATCGGCGTCGCGCGCAGCCACTCCGAGAGCGCGCCGGCCGCCTGGGGGTTGTGGCCGACATCGACCAGTACGTCGATGCCCCCGTGGCGGAGGTGCTGCAGACGCCCCGGGATCGCCGCGGACGCGACACCTGCGCCCCACGCGGTTTCGGGAATCTCGACATCCAGCGCGCGCAGGGCCGCGATGGCGGTCGCGGCATTGCGCAGCTGCACCGGGCCACGCAGTGCCGGCAGCGGCAGGTCGAGCTCGAAGCCGGGTTCGCGCCAGTTCCATCGGCCAGGTGCGGTGGTCCCGAACAGGTAATCGCTGCCGCCGCGGATCGCCGGCGCGCCGATCGCGTACGCATGGCGCAGCACGCTGGCCGGGGGATCGTCCTCGCCGAGGACCAGCGGCACCCCTGCGCGGGCGATGCCCGCCTTCTCGCGCCCGATCGACTCGCGATCGGGGCCGAGCCAGTCCTGGTGGTCGAGATCCACCGTGGTGATCACCGCGACGTCCGGATCCACCAGGTTGACGGCGTCGAGACGGCCGCCCAGCCCCACCTCCAGGATCGCCAGGTCGAGCGCGGCGTCCGCGAACACCTGCAGCGCCGCCAGGGTCCCGTACTCGAAATAGGTCAGCCGCAACGGTGCGCCGGCCACACGCTCCGCGGCCGCACGCGCGACCTCCACGCGCGCGAATGCCGCGACGAGCGCCGCGTCGTCGACATCACGGCCGTCGATGCGCACGCGCTCGGTGTAGGCGAGCAGGTGCGGCGAGGTGTAGGCGCCCACGCGCAGGCCGGCGGCGCGCGCGATCGCCTCCACGAACGCGACCGTGGATCCCTTGCCATTGGTGCCGGCAATCGTGACGACGAAGCGCCCCGGCCGCCCGGTCGCCATCGCATCGGACACCGCGCGCACGCGGTCCAGGCCCAGTTCGATCGCCGCCGGGTGCTGCGCCTCGATCCAGGCCAGCCACCCGGCCAGCGTGTCCGGCGTGCTCACAGTGCGCGGTGGACCGCTTCGCCGAACAGCAGGGTGTGGTGGCTGCAATCGTTGAGGCGCACCACGTCCAGATGATCCGGATCCGGCCCGTCCAGCAGGTTCAGCGTGGTCGGGGCCTGGCGGAAGCTCCACAACCGCGACAACGGCAGACCGAGCACCCGGCACAGCAGCACGCGGTTCACCGCGTCATGCGCGACCACCAGCAGCGTGTCGCCGTCGCCGAGCCCGTCGCAGGCCTCCACCAGCGCGGTCCACGCACGGTCGAGCACCTGCTTGAGCGATTCCCCGCCCGGCATGTGCACGGTCTGCGGAGCCTCGCGCCAGGCCGCGAAGCGCACCGGGTCGGTGGCCTGGATCTCGGCGGCGAGCTTGCCTTCCCAGCTGCCGTGCGCGATCTCCATGAGGCCGTTGTCGACCGCCAGCATGGGCGCGCGCACGCTGCCCAGGGCGAACCCGGCGGTCTGGTACGCGCGTGTCAGCGGGGAGCTCACGGCCCGGTCGATGCGCACGTCGCGCAGGCGTTCGCCAAGCTTCATCGCCTGGCGCTCGCCGGTCTCCGACAGCACGATGTCCTCCTGTCCCTGGTAGCGGCCTTCGGCGTTCCAGGCGGTCTCGCCGTGGCGGGCAAGCAGGATCCTCATGGCCGCTCAGCGCTTCGGCGTCACGCCGAGTTCCGCCAGCACGCGCGGCGCCGGGTAGACCTCCTGCATGATCCAGCGCATGTAGCGCTGGTCGACCGAGATCATCCGGGTCATCACCGGGTCGAACACCCAGTTCGAACTCACCGATTCCCAGTTGCCGTCGAATGCCAGCCCGACCAGCCGCCCGCGTGCATCCAGCACCGGCGACCCCGAGTTGCCACCGGTGATGTCGAGGTCGGACAGGAAGTTGACGGGAACGGTCTTGAGGCGCTTGTCGGCCAGCCCGCCATGGCGTTTGGCCGCGACCGCATCCAGCAGCGACTGCGGCGCCGCGAACGGCTCCTCGCCGGTGGCCTTGGCGGCGACCTGCTCCAGCGTGGTGAATGGCTGCTGCACGGTGCCGTCGAGCTTGGTGTACGGCTTGACGTTGCCGAAGGTGAGCCGCAGCGAGGAGTTGGCATCCGGATAGACGAAGCCGCCCTCGCTCTTCCGGTAGTCCGCCACCGCCTGCAGGTACAGC
>DATINB010000117.1:0-1636 GCA_035474775.1 Luteimonas sp. | reverse complement strand
TGCCCTTGGCGATGCTGCTGCCGACGACCACGCCATGGGCGAGGTCGGCAACGGGCCACTCCGCGGCGTACCGGGCCTCGCCGGTCACCTTGGCACGGCCGTCGATGCGCGACACCGGCGTGCCGGTGGCGACACGGCCGGTGCCGGCCTCGGCCACGGGGGACTGCAGGTCCGCGATCAGGTCGGTCATGGCGTCGCTCCGGAATCGGGCGCATCGCGGCCCTGGTCGTGGCCGAGGTTCGAGGCCGTCCCGGCGTGCGCGACCCGCAACGCGCGCACGATCGCGCGCCGTGCCAGGGGAATCTTGAAGTCGTTCGCCCCCTGGCTGGTGGCACCCGCAAGCAAGGCGTCCGCGGCGCGCGCGAAGGCGTCCACGCCCGGCATTGCCCCGGCGAGCGCGGCTTCGGCGTCCGGCTGTCGCCAGGGCTTGTGGGCCACCCCTCCCAAGGCGATCCGTGCCTCGCGGATGCGCCCATCCTCGTCCACGTCGAGGGCGACAGCCACCGACACCAGGGCGAACGCGTACGACAGCCGGTCACGCAGCTTGATGTAGGTGGAATGGGCCGCGAAGCGACGAGCTTCCGGCAGTTCGATGTGCGTGATCAGCTCGTCCTGGGCGAGGGTGTTGTCCAGGTCGGGCCGCTCGCCGGGAAGACGGTGGAAATCGGTGAACGCGATCGCGCGGATGCCGCGGGTCGAGGTCACGTGCACGCTGGCATCGAGCGCGGCGAGCGCGACGCACAGGTCGGAGGGATGGGTGGCGATGCAGTGTTCGCTGGCGCCCAGGATGGCGTGCTGGCGGGTCAGTCCGCCGATCGCCGAGCACCCGCTCCCCGGCTGGCGCTTGTTGCAGGGCGTCGCGAGGTCGTAGAAATACAGGCAACGCGTGCGTTGCAGCAGGTTGCCGCCATTGCTGGCCATGTTGCGGATCTGCGGCGATGCGCCGGCCAGGATCGCCGATGACAGCAGCGGGTAGCCGGTGCGCACCAGCGGGTGGTAGGCGGTATCGGCGTTGCGCGCCAGCGCGCCCAGCCGGAGGCCGCCATCTTCAAGCGGCTCGATCCGCGCCAGTTCCAGCCTGCTGATGTCCACCAGCCTGGCGGGACGCATCACGTGGACCTTCATGAGGTCGGTGAGGTTGGTGCCGCCGGCGATGAAGCGCGCGTCGCCCTGCGCGGTGCTGCTTTCCAGCGGCTTGCCGATCGCCGCCAGCGCACCGTCGACGTCGCGCGCGCGCAGGTAGGACACGGGGTTCATGCCGGCACCGTCCCGACCACGACCGGCTGCCGCGCGCTGTCGCTCGCGTGCTCGCCGGGGCCCAGCGCCACCTCGGCCACCGCCTGCGCGATCTGCACGTAGGCGCCGCAGCGGCACAGGTTGCCGCTCATGAGTTCGCGCACCTCGTCCAGCGTGCGCGCCTGGCCTTCGTACAGCAGCCCCATGGCCGAGCACAGCTGGCCCGGCGTGCAGTAGCCGCACTGGAATGCGTCATGGCGGATGAAGGCCTGCTGCAGCGGCGACAGCGCGCCGCCCGTGGCCAGGCCTTCCACCGTGGTGATGTCGCAGCCCTCGCGTGCCACGGCCAGCGACAGGCAGGACAGCTCGCGCTGCCCGTCCACCAGCACGGTGCAGGCGC
>DATINB010000116.1:0-2467 GCA_035474775.1 Luteimonas sp. | reverse complement strand
CGTCCTCGGCGATGTACTGGCACATCGGCGAGACGACGATGCGGTTGGTCAGGCCCACCGGGCCGAGCGGATAGGGGGAGAAGAGCGCGCTCATTGGAACCTCGACTCGGTGGGAACGCCGGACAGGCCGAACACGTGCGCGGCGTTGCGCCCCATGACGCTGGCGCGCTCCGCATCGGACATCGCCTGGACCGAGGCGACCAGCCCCACGGGGTCGTCCTCGCCCATGTCGTAGGGGTAGTCCGTGCCGAGCAGGACGTGCTGCGCGCCGTAGCGCGCCACCAGCGCGCCCAGCAGCACCGGATCGAACAGCACGCTGTCGAAATACATGCGGCGCAGGTAGTGGCTCGGGGGCTGGTCGATGGCGCCGCGGCAGTCCGGCCGGGCGTGCCACGCATGGTCCATGCGCGCCCAGTAATGCGCGAGGTAGCCGCCCCCGTGCGCGAGCATGAACCGGATGCGGGGGTAGCGCGCCGGCACGCCGGCGAAGATCAGGTGACTCGCGGCCACCGTGGTCTCCAGCGGATTGCCGATCACGTTGTTGAAGTAGTGCTCGGTCAGGCGGCCGCCGTCGCTGTAGCCCACCGGGTGCAGGAACAGCACCGCGTCGAGCTCGTTGGCGAGCGCGAAGAACGGCTCCAGACCGAGGCGGGGGTCGGTCAGGTCCAGGCCGTTGACGTTGGTGCCGATCTCCAGTCCCTTGAGCCCGAGCCGGGTCATCGCGTGGGTGAGTTCGCGCATCGCCAGCGCTGGGTCCTGCAGGGGCGCCGTGCCGAGCGCCGCGAACCGGTCCGGGTGTGTCGCGACCAGGTCCTGGAGCCCCTCGTTGATCTCGCGCGACAGCGCCGCCCCGGTGTCCGGGGGCGCGAAGTAGAGGTACTGGAACGGCGCCGGGCTGACGATCTGCATGTCGATGCCCATGCGGTCCATGTCGGCGAGGCGGCGCCCGACGTCGGTGAGCTGAGCGGACCGCTCGGTCATCTGGCGCACGTTGGTCTCGCGGGTCAGCGCGTTCGCGAAAATGGTGCTGGGATCGTGCCTGGCCGGCTCGAGCACGGCGGCCTTCCTGGCGACGGCCACGTCCAGCCGATGGCAATGCACGTCGATCGTGAACGGCCGGGGTCCCTCCCCGGTCCAGCCCGCCGGGCCATGGCCATGGCGTGGATCCCGGCATCCGGGTGCGCAGGTGTAGAGCATCTTGGCTTCCTCGAAATGTCGATGGGTTGCGAATGGGGTGGCGGGTCGTCAGTCCAGTGCGATGCCGGCATCGCGGACGATCTTGGACCAGCTCCGGTGGTCGGCCTCGACCAGCTTCTGCAGGTCCGCCGGCGTGCCCGGCCGTGGCTCGAAGCCGTTGGTGCGCAGGCGTTGCTGGAACGACGGCAACCGGACCACCTTCTGCAGCGCGTCGGCCATCCGCGCCACCACCGCCTCGCCGGCGCGCGCGGAGGCGAACATGCCGATCCAGCTCGTGCATTCGTAGCCCGGCAGCAGCTGCGGCAGCAGCGGCACCTCGGGCGGGAAGATCGACGGCCGGTAGGACGTGCTCGCACCCAGCGCCACCAGCTTGCCGCTCTGGATGAACGGGGCCGCCGTCGCGTAGGGCTCCCACGAGGTGTCGACCTGACCGCCCACGACGCTGGTGATGCTGCCGGTGGTGTAGGGCACGTGCAGCAGCTTGACCCCGGTCCGGGCAACCAGCTTCTCCGCGCACAGGTGCGCCCCGCTGCCCACGCCGAGCGATCCGTAGCTGACCTGCGCGGGCCGCGCGCGCGCCGCGGCGAGGTACTGGTCCAGGGTGCGGAACGGCGCGTCGAGTCCGGCCACCAGCACGTAGCCCGCGCCACCGACCAAGCCCACTGGGGCGAAGTCCTTCACGGGGTCGTAGGCCATCTTCCTGTAGAGGTGGGGGTTGATCACGATCGTGTTGTGCGTGGTGACCATGAACGTCGTCGCCGCGTCGCTGGTCCGGGCCAGTTCGGCCCCGCCGATCATCCCGGCCGCGCCGGGCTTGTTGTCCACGATGATGTTCTGGTGGAGGACGCCGCGCATTTCCTGCGCGATGTCGCGGGCCGCGACGTCCAGCGGGGTGCCGGGGCCGAACGGCACGATGATGCGGATGACCTTGGCGTCCTGCGCGGTAGCGAGCGGGGCGCCCAGCGCGCCCGCGCCGAGGATGAGAAGCGCGCAGGCGACGTGGCGCCGCTGGCAAGCGATCAGCATGGGAAATCTCCGGATGGTGAGGGTGGGATTCGGGGGTGGTGAGCGATCAGTTCAGCCGTGTGGCGGCCTGCATGTCGAACCAGTCGAAGGGTTGGTCGCCGACGTTGACCATGACGGCCTTGGTCTCGAAGTAGCCGTCGAACGCCTCCTGCCCGAACTCCCGCCCGATCCCCGAGAGCTTCACGCCGCCCCAAGGCGAGGCGGCATCGACGCGGTGATGGTCGTTGACCCACACGATGCCCGC
>DATINB010000115.1:0-13100 GCA_035474775.1 Luteimonas sp. | reverse complement strand
TCCAGCATGTTCCTGGGCTACGACCTGCTCGCGCAGCGCTGGGTGCCGTACGCGTCCGTGTACCCGTTCGCGGAAGCCGCGGCCGGCGTGCTGATGGTGGCCGGGGTGCTGCACGTGGTGTCCATCCCGATCGCACTGGTGATCGGCGGCATCGGCGCGGTCTCGGTGTTCAAGGCGGTGTACATCGACCGCCGCGACATCAAGTGCGCCTGCGTGGGCGGCGACAGCCGCGTGCCACTGGGCGCGGTGTCGCTGGGCGAGAACCTGATGATGGTGGGCATGGCACTCTGGATGCTGGCCCGGATCTGGTAACCGAGGAGACATCCATGTCAGCACGGAACAAGGCCGTCCTTGAACAGGCCAATGCCGCGATCACCAGGGGCGACATCGAAGGCTTCCTGGTGCATTGCACGGACGACCTGCAGTGGACCGCCGTCGGCGACTCGACGATCCACGGCAAGGCGGCGGTTCGCACGTGGATGCAGGCCAACTACGTCGAGCCACCGGTCTTCGGTGTCAGCCAGCTGGTCGCCGAAGACGACATGCTGGTGGCGCTCGGCGAGATCGAGAGCCGGGACGCGGATGGACGTGTCGTGCGCAATGCGTACTCCGACGTCTGGCGACTCCGCGACGGCAAGCTGGCCGAGCTGCGGGCGTTCGTGGTGGAACTGCCCGCGACGTGATTGCTCCGCCGCGCCGCGTCGATACGCTGGCGCGGGGTCGGGTCCAGTGCGCGTGCCGCGCCGAGACCGCGCTGCGCGGCGATACCGGCGGGCAGCGCGTCCAGGCGTTCGACACGCTGCACGCCCGGCATTGGATGGCGTCGCGGGCCAGCGCTACCGTGCGGCGGCCGACTTGACCGCCCGGGACCCCGCAGTGCGCGCCGCACGGTCGATCACCTCCGCCACCGCCGCCGGCTGCGTCATGAACACCGCGTGGCTCGCGGGCACCTTGGTAACCTGCGCCCCGATCCGCTCGGCCATGTGCACCAGCATCGCCTGGTCGAACGCACGGTCCTCGCTGGCGATCACCGCCCAGCTCGGCCGGCTGCGCCAGGCCGCATTCTTCAACGGCGTGCCGAATGCGGCCATGTTGATCGGGACCTGCGAGGCGGCGAGGAACGCGGCGTCCGCATCGCTGGCGTCGTGGGCGAAGCCGGCCTTGAACTTCGCCAGGCTCACGTACCCGTAGCCGTCCGGCTGGGTCTCGATCACGAACTCGGGCGTGGCGGCGAAGCCTTTGTACTGGTCGCCGGTGGTCTCGCCGGCATCGGGCGACAGCGCCGAGACGTACACCAGGCCCACGACCCTGTCGTGCACGCCGGCCTCGGTGATCACCGTGCCGCCCCAGGAATGGCCGACCAGGATGGTGGGGCCGTCCTGGCGGTCCAGCGCGCGGCGGGTGGCGGCCACGTCGTCGGCCAGCGAGGTGAGCGGGTTCTGCACGATGGTCACGCGGTAGCCGCGGCCGACCAGCCGATCGTGCACGCCGCGCCAGCCGGAGCCATCGGCGAATGCGCCGTGCACCAGCACCACGTTGCGCGCGGCATCAGCCGGCAGGGGCGCGGGGGGTGTCGCTGCATCGGCGGGGGCGGTGGCGGCGATGGCCAGGGCGGTGGCGAGCAGGGTGGGGAATGCGATGTGCATGGGGTGGTCCTCCAGTGGTTGGTGCGGGCGTGGGCGTGGTACGGGTCAGATGCCGTGCGCGGCCTTGATGAGCTCGGCCGCGCGTTCGCCGATCACGACGCACGGGGCCATGGTGTTGCCGCTCGGCACGTCCGGCAGCACCGAGGCGTCGGCGATGCGCAGGCGCTGGATGCCGTACACGCGCAGCTGCCCGTCGACCACCGACATCGCATCGCGGCCCATCCTGGCGGTGCAGGCCTGGTGCCAGAAGGTGATCGCCGATTCGCGCGCGTAGCGTTCCATGTCGGCACCGGCCAGTGGCCCCGGCATGGCCTCGCGCTTCAGCAGGCCGCGGAACGCCGGCGCATGTGCGATCTCGCGTGCGATCCCGATGGTGGTGATGGCGGCGCGCAGGTCGTCGGGGTGCGACAGGGTGTTGGCGTGGATGCGGACCGGATCGTCGACACCGGCGCCTGACAGGTGCAGCGAGCCACGGCTCTTCGGATGCGACAGGCCGGCGAACGTCATCCAGCCCTGCGCGGGCACGCCGCGGTGCGCGGTCTCCGGCGTCGGCACCGGGAACCCCAGCTGGCAGTGGAAGACGTCGGGCAGGCGCAGCGTGGGGTTGGTCTTCCAGTACAGCGTGGCTTCCGAACCGCCGTGGCCCACGGGAAGCGGCGCGGTGGATTCGAACAGGCAGCCGAACGCCACGTGGTCCTGGTGGTTGCGGCCCACGCCGGGCAGATGCTGCAGCACCGGGATGGCGTGCGGGCGCAGTTCGTCCTCGGGGCCGATGCCGGACTGCATCAGCACGCGCGGCGTATTGATGGCGCCGAGGCTCAGCACCACTTCGCGCGCGGCGTGGAAGACTTCGTGACGGTCTTCGACGATGGCTTCGACACCGGTGACCGTGGTGCCGTCGAAGACCAGCCGGTGCACGTGCGCGCGGGTGAGCACGGTGAGGTTGGCCTGGTGCCGCTTCGGCCAGACATACGCGCGGTACATCGACGCGCGCCGGCCGTCCTTCACGATCAGGTCTTCCAGTGCCACCCCGCCGCGCCCTTCCATCATCGCGCCGTTGGGGCTGGCGAACACCGGCAGGCCGAGCGACTCCGCGGCCTCCACCATCGCCAGCGCCTCCGGCTGCGGGTAGCGCGCGGTCTCCACGTGCACCGGCCCGCCGTGGCCGCGCCGCTCCGGGTCCGGCAGGCCGCGCCAGTCCTCGATGCGGCGGTAGACGTCGAGCACGTTGCGGTAGTTCCAGCCGTCGTCGCCGGTGGCTTCCGCGTAGTGGTCCCAGTCCGCCTGGTGGCCGCGTGCCCACACCATCACGTTGATGCTGGAGCTGCCGCCCAGCACCTTGCCCATGTTGAGCGGGATGGCGCGCCCGTCGAGGTGCGGGTTGGGCTCGGCGACGAAGCCCCAGTCACGTGCCGAGCCGAGGTTGGCGGGCCACTGGCCGGGCACGTGCACCTCGGGAAGGTCGTCGCTGCCGCCGGCTTCGAGCAGCAGCACGTTGACGTCGGGGTTCTCGGCCAGCCGGCCGGCGAGTGCGCAGCCGGCGGAGCCGGCGCCGCAGACGATGAAGTCGTAACGGGCCGATGCGGCTTCGTTGCGGTCGGGGCGGCGCGCGTCGGTCGCTGCCGTTTGCGGGGACCGGGTGTGGGGCGTGGGGCCCATGTGCTGGCGTCCTGAGGGTCGGGGAGGACGCCATGCTGTCGACTGCTCGCGCACCGGTCCTGCACGCGTGGGCCGCGCCTTGAACGATCCGGCCCTCGCGACCGCCTAGCGCCGACGCAGGCGACGGTAGGCGCCCGGGCTCATCCCGACGCGGCGCTGGAACACCCGCGTGAAGTGGCTCTGGTCGGCGAAGCCGCAGTCGAGCGCGATCGCACCCAGCGCCAGCCGTGGGTCGGCCAGCAGATCCTTGGCGCGCTCGAGGCGCATGCGCACCAGCGCGCCATGCGGCGACAGGCCGGTGGACGCGCGGAAGGCGCGCGTGAACTGGCGGATAGACAGTTCGCAGGCGGCGGCGAGCTCGGCCAGGCTCACGCCGCTGGCCAGGTTGGCGCGCAGCAGCTCCTGCGCGCGGCGCAGCTGCCACGCGGCCAGGGCGCCGGGCTGTGCGGCCGGCGGTGGGCGCAAACCGCCGTAGCCGTGTGCCACGTGCGTGGCGAGTGCCAGCGCCACGTGGTCGAGGAACAGCTGGTTGACCTGCGCCGGCATCGCCAGGGCCGGCCGGATCGACGACAGCAGGTCGCGCGCCACCAGGTCGCGGACTGCGGCGCCGGCATCGTGGCGCAGGGTGTCGATGCGCGCCGCGCCCGCATCTTCGGCGAGGGAGGCGAGCGCCGACTGCGGCAGGTAGAGGTCGACGGCGCTGAATGCTTCGCGGCGGTCCATCGCCAGGTTCTCGCGCAGGTCGAAGATGGCGACGTTGCCGGCATCGAAGTCGCGCGGGCGGACCAGCCGGCCGTCGGCATACAGGTCGAAGTCGCTGCAGGTGCGCAGCTGCAGGGCGATCAGGAAGGCATCGTCGCGCACCGCGGTGGTGACGCCCACCGCCTCCGCGCCGCTGCTGAGTGCCAGGAAGGCCATGCCGGACATGCACGCCGCGCGGGTCGCCAGCACCGGCGCATGCGGGAGGTCCAGCGAACGCGTCAGCGCGCGCAGGCCGGACGGCGGCCCGTCGGCCCACTGCCCGGTGTCGTCGTGGCCACCTGTCGCGACGCGCTCCATGGCCCGAGCATCCGCTTACGGCAGCCGCCCCGCAATGCGCGGCGGGGGCGCCGGTCAACCGATCGCCAGCGAGAGGATCCGTCCGTCGCGGAGTTCGAACACGTGGTCGAGCCTGACCGGGCTGCCAGGGAAGTTGCCAACCACGTCGGCGCTCACCGTCAACCGGTCACCGTCACGCGTCGCGTCGACGGGTTCGACCGTGTACGCGAACGTGCCGCGCGCGGCGTGTTTCCACGCGCGGATCTCGGCATGTCCGCGGTGCACGTGTGTCTCGTCATGCACCTCCGCGTCATCGGTGAAGCAGTCGTCCAGTGCGACCGTGGCATCGCCATTGCTGGCCCGGAAATAGCGGGCGACGGCATCGGGGAGGGAGAGGGGCATGGCGGTGTCCTTGCGCGTTTGTCGTGACCCGATGGTGGTCATAGACTCGGGGCGCAGCAAGAACGCACCGCAAGGGAAGTGACCGCACGCATGGGTAAGCCGTACACACCGGAAACGGCTGCCCACGACGTGGAAGCGGCGCTGCAACTGCTCGAAGGGCGCTGGAAGCTGGTGCTGCTGTTCCACCTGTTCGGCGGTCAGGTGCAGCGCTACTCGGACCTGGAACGGCTGGTCCCCGGCATCTCGCAGAAGATGCTGGCGCAGCAGTTGCGGCAGCTCGAAGCCGACGGGCTGGTGACGCGCACGGTGTACGCGCAGGTGCCGCCGAAGGTCGACTACCGGCTTACGGCCTGGGGCCAGGCGCTGTGCCCGGCGCTGGACGCGATGCTGACCTGGGCGGCGCAGCGCGAGGCATCCGAGCCGGTCGCCTGAAGGCCAGGCTGCGGTGCATCAGCGCGCCGCCACCGCGCTCCCGCCGAACACCATCTGCCGGCGCCCCTCTGCACTGAACAGCCCGTAGATCATCGCGGCCGCTGGTGCACTCGCCGCGTCCAGCGTGGCGATCTGCGCGGGCGACAGCCTGAGGTCGGTGGCGGCGATGTTGTCGTGCAGTTGCGAGACGCGGCTGACGCCGGCCAGCGCGGTGTCCACCCCGGGCCGTGACAGCACCCAGGCCAGCGCCACGCGGGCCGGGGTTTCGCCCATGGCCTCGGCCACCTCGCGCAGGGTGTCCACGATCGCCCAGTTGCGATCGGTGAACAGCGTGTCGCCGAACGGGTTGTCGCCATCCAGGCGCTTGTCGCCCTCGGCGCGTGCCTCGCCGTTGCCGGCATCGCGGGGCAGGCCGCCGCTGCGTGGCGCGGCCGCGGCCACCGTCGCGCGGTCGTACTTGCCGGTGAGCAGGCCGTAGGCGAGCGGGCTCCACGGCATCATGCCCAGGCCCATGTCGCGGGCCAGCGGCAGGTGCTCGGCCTCCACCTCGCGGCTGACCAGCGAATAGAAGTACTGCAGCGCGATGGGCCCCGGCAGGCCACGGACGACGGCCAGGGTGGCGAGCCTGGCGACATACCAGGCCGGCGCGTTGGAGATGCCCCAGTAACGGATGTGGCCGGCGCGCACCAGGTTGGACATGGTCTCCAGCAGTTCCTCGGGCGGGGTCACCGAATCCCAGACGTGCACCCAGTACAGGTCGACGTAGTCGGTGCCCAGGCGGCGCAGCGAGCCTTCCAGCGCGCTGCGGATGTGTCGGGCGCCGTTGCCGCCGGCATGCGGGCCCTCGCCGGTGGCGAAGCCCGACTTGGTGGCCAGCACGATGCGCTCGCGGATGCCGCGCGCGGCGATCATGGCGCCGAGCATCGCTTCGCTGCGGCCGCTGGCGTAGACGTCGGCGGTGTCGATCAGGTTGCCGCCGGCTTCGACGTAGGCGTCGAACACCGTTTCCGCTTCGGCACGGTCCATGCCCCAGCGCGCCACGCCGAAGGTCATGGTGCCGAGGGCGAGCGGGCTGACCACCAGGCCGGAACGGCCCAGGGTGCGGTAATCGGAAAGCGACATGGGTGGTTCCGTAGTGAGGACTATGGAACACTCTGGGCCGGGCGGCGCCACGCGTCAACTGAAATATATCGATCACTATGGAAACCGCGACGACTGTTCCGCCGCGGCCACCCGGCCGCCCCCGCGCCTTCGACCGCGAGGCCGCGCTGCAGGCGGCGATGCACCTGTTCTGGGAGCACGGATTCGAGGGCACCTCCCTTGCCCAGTTGACCGCGGCCATGGGCATCACCCCGCCCAGCCTGTATGCCGCGTTCGGCGACAAGCGTGGCCTGTTCGTGGAGGCGGTCGAGCGCTACCTGGGTGGCGCGGGTGCGGTCGCGGAGGGCATCGCACGCGCGCCGAGCGCGTACGACGCCGCACGTGACCTGCTGGTGGCTGCCGCCATCGGTGATACCGGTGCCGCGACGCCGCGCGGCTGCCTGCTGGCAAGCTCGATGGTCAGCAGTTCCATGGCGGCACGCGACATCCGCGAGGAACTGGCGGCCATGCGCCGTGCCATCGAATCCGCGCTGCGGGACAGGATCGAACAGGGCATCCGCAACGGCGAGCTGCCCGCCGACAGCGACGCCGACGCCCTGGCCGGGCACGTGTTCACGGTGGTCCAGGGCATGTCGACGCTGGCCAAGGACGGTGCCGACCGCGACAAGCTGATGCGCGTCGTCGACCAGGCCATGGCGGGCTGGCCGCGCCTGCGCGAGTCCGTCGACCGGCGCAGCGCGGCCGGCTTGCACGGGCAGGCGCCCGGACACGACGCTGCCCAGCGGACCAGCCACGGCGAACCGACGGCGTCTTCCGCGACCCTCCGCTAATCTGTTCGCGACCCGTCGACCGAGTCCGCCCATGTGCTACTCCGCCCTGGTCCATGCCGAGTTCCGGCAGTTCGAACGCGAGTTCGGCGCGGTGATGGACCTCGACACCTACATCAGGACCTTCTGGTGGAACCGCGAGCACGGTGCGCGCCGGGCCAAGGCCCCGCGCGCCATGGTGCGCGAGCTGCTCGCGATCGGGCCACCGGACCTGCGCGCCAACCTGCAGGCTGCGGACGCCGCCGAGATCGCCACGCTGGAGCAGGCGATCTTCGCGCAGCGCAAGCGCGTGGCCGATGCGACGCGCGCGCTGCAGACGAAGGACACGAAGAAGGCGCGCGAGGACCTGCGCATCGGCACCGCCAAGGTCGAACAGGCCAAGGTACGCCTGGCCGCGCTGAAGAGTGCCGGGCCAACCCCCGACGATGCGCGCATCTTCCCCGGCATGGTTTGCCCGGTGATGGTCCAGGAGAACGGCCGGCGCGTGGTCAAGCCCATGCGCTACCAGTGCCGTCCCTGCGGCAAGCCGGCGTTCTACGACCGCAAGTTCCCCGGCACCTACAACGCGCGCCGCGACAGCCTGGAAGGCTTCTGGAGCGGCCAGTTCGGCACCAGCCACGGGCTGATGGTGGCCGATCGCTTCTACGAGAACGTGCAAGTCGACGGGCGCAACAGGGTGCTGGAGTTCGCGCCGCGCACCGGCGAGCCGATGCTGGTCGCCTGCCTGTGGTCGCGCTGGACCGACCCGTCCGGGCAGGAACCGGACCTGCTGTCGTTCGCCGCCATCACCGACGAACCCGAGCCGGAAGTCGCGGCCGCGGGCCACGACCGCACCATCATCAACATCCGTCCGGAGTCCATCGACGCCTGGCTCGACCC
This sequence comes from Luteimonas sp., assembly GCA_035474775.1. Classification (GTDB taxonomy): domain Bacteria; phylum Pseudomonadota; class Gammaproteobacteria; order Xanthomonadales; family Xanthomonadaceae; genus Luteimonas. Next base: position 5,116 of record DATINB010000115.1, on the reverse strand, counting down.
GGTGGCCGGAGACCGCGCCGCGCTGCACGCCATCTTCGACGACCGGCAGCATCCGTACTACGAGCACCGCGAAGCGGCCTGAGCCTGCGTCATCGCGTTTCCGTACCTCCCGCGACCCGCCGCCCTGCCTGGCGGCCCGCGCCACGCCGAACCCAACCCATCGCGCCGCATCGACTCGGCGCAGTGCCCGCCTCCACAGCGCGCCGCCACCATCACCGGGGTTGGCGCAGGCTCCATCCAGCCAGCCACGCAGCCCGCGCAGGCGGCGCAGGCTGCATCCAGCCAGCCGCGCAGGCGGCACAGGCATGCAGTCACTCCAAGGAGCGCACCCGTGAACGCTTTGAGCCGATGCTTTGCGGTCGTCTTCGCCTGCGCACTGCTGGCGGGCTGTGCGACGACGTTCCCGACGGCATCGACGCCGTTCGAGGCCGCCGACGGACTCGATGGCCGCGCGGTCCTGGCACGCAGCGTGGCCGCACATGGCGGCGACCTGCGCTCCCGACCGGGCGACCTCAACTATTCCAGCGACGGGCGCTGGTCGGCGCTGATCCAGCGCATCCAGCCGGTGGTGACCGACGCCGGGTACCGCGTGACGTCCGAGGCGCGCTACTCGCCGTCGCAGGGCATCCACGCCGTTCGCCACCAGGGCCCGAAGGGCATCAAGCAGGTGGTGCGCACGCGCAACGCCATCGAGGTGCACTACGACGGCGTCCGCGTGACCGATGCGGACACGCTGCGCGCCACCGCGATGACCGCCGACGCCTTCGAGCTGTTCCACTTCGGTCCGTCGTTCCTCGCCGCGCGGGCCACCGGGGTGGTGCGCATGCCCGATGCGACCGAGGCCGGCGTGCGCTACCTCCGCGTGCTGGTCGACATCGCGCCCGGTTTCGGCGAGGCCGCGAGCGACCAGGTGGTGGCATGGGTCGACCCGCGGACCTTCCTGCTGCACCGCGTGCACATGACGCTCAACGGGTTCCGCACCACGCAAGGCGCGCATGTGGACACCACGATGAGCGACTACCGGGACCTGGGTGGCGTGATGGTTCCGACGCGCTTCCTGGAGCGCGTGCGCGGCCCGTTGCGGATCGACGCACACACCTGGTGGGTGACCGGCATGGACGCCGACCGTGGCTGGCAGGCCCGCGACGTGGGCGAGGGCGGGTTGGTCGGCGAAGCGCAACGTCCGGCGGCTGCGCTGCGCTAGGCGCCGGGAACGGCAAAGGGGCCGCGGCGTCAGCTGCGGCCCCCGGATGCGAGCGGCTTGCGCCCGGATCACCGGGCGCCGGTTGGCTCAGAACAGGTCGTGCGCCGGCCATGCCGACACGCCGTCGGTGATGTCCTTCATCAGCGTGTCGATCAGCGCGGTGCCGCCCTTGGAGCTGTTGCTGGTCGCGGCATAGGTGAAGCCGTCGGCCCGGCGGCGCAGGATCGCCTTGGTCCCGGCCATGGCCCCGTTGTGGGAATACGACGGGCCGAGCACGGTCTCGTGCTTCATGAAGCGCAGCAGGTCGATCGGCGTGGCGATCCAGCCGCCGTGCGAATCGAAGCGCTGCGGCTTGACGCTGGAGTAGGCGCCACCGCCGTAGTACTTCACCTCGTCCGGCTTGCGGTCGGCTTCCTTGTCGCCGCCGATGACCATGCCCGGTGCACCCGCCGGCTTGAGCAGGCTGTCGCGCACGTACGCTTCGTAGCTCTTGCCGGATTTCGCCTCGATCACGCGCCCGAGCAGGCTGTAGCCGAAGTTGGAGTACGTGCTGTCGCTGCCGGGATCGAAACCGAGCGGATAGTTGTCCAGCGTCCACTTGATGAGCCCGGCGTGGCCGGTTCCGGTGTAGGCGAACATCGGGTCGCTGTCCTGGCCCTCCTTGTTGACGTTGACCCAGCCGCCGCGGTGGCCGATGAGATGGTCCACGGTGATGGCGTCGATCTTCGGGTTGGTCGCCGGGGTGGGGTAGCTGCCGCCGAGCACGCTGCCGGGGCCGAACACCTTCGAGCCGCCGTCGAGGCTGGTGTCCTGCACCAGTCGCATCACCGCCACCCGGGTGATCGGCTTGGACACGCTGGCGATGCGGAACCGGTGCGCGGGTCCGACCGGCATGCCGGCCTCGACGTCGGCCTTGCCGAAGCCGGCCGCGTAGACCAGCTTCTCGTTGCGGCTGATGGCGATGGAGACGCCTTCGACGTCGTTCTGGCTCAGGTAGTCGCGCGCCTTCTTCTCGATGAAGGCGAGATCCCGGGCCTTGAACACCTCGTTGGTCCACACGGCATTGAAGCGCACGCCACCGGTCCCGTTGAAGGCCTGCACGTACCGCGGGGCGTAGGCCTGGTAGCGATGGTTGTCGAAGACGTGCTGGTAGTGCGCCGCGGGGATGCCGTGGCGCGCCGACCCGTGCGGGCCGGCGGCCTTGGTCCAGACCGCGGCATAGCGGTCGCCACTGCCCTCGCGGTAGCCGCTGACCACCTTGAGCCGGTAGCCCTTGCCGGTGAAGTCGTCGAACGCGGCCTGGTACTGGGCCGGCGTCAGCCCGTGGCGCGCCACCCACGCCGGGCCGCCCTTCTCGAAGATGGCCGCGAAGCGCGGCGAGCCGGCGAGCGAGAACGCGCTGACGTGCGACAGGCCGTAGCCCTGCTGCGTCATGTCCGCCACGGCCGCCTGGTACGCCTCGGCCGTCATGCCGTGGCGCGCCGCCGACGCGGGGCCGGGACCCTTCTGCCAGATGCCGGCGTAATAGGGTTTGCCGGCGACCGCATAGCCGTTGACGAAGGTCAGCCGGTAGCCCTGCTTGCCCAGTGCGTCGTAGGCCGCCTGGTACTGCTGCGGATCCAGGCCGTGGCGTGCGGTGCTGGCCGGGCCCGGGCTCTTGCTCCACACGGCGGCGTAGCGCGCGCCGCCGCCGTCCTCGTAGCCTGAGATCGACGTCAGCCGGAAGCCCTGGCCGGCGTAGGCGTCGAACGCCTGCTGGTACTGGGCGGCGGTGAGCCCGTGGCGCGCGGCCCACTCGGCGGCGGATGCCTGGAAGGCGCAGGTGGCGAGCAGCGCGCTGGCCAGCAGGCGGGCAGTCCGGCGCGGCGCACCCGCGGGTGCGGAGGCTGCAGGGTGCGTGGTGCGGGTGGGGGCGGGTGCCGTGTCGGACGCCGTGGCGTCGGTCGGGTGGCCTGCGTCCTGGCGGGTGGTGATGTCCATGTTGGATCCTCGGTGAGATGTCGATGCAAGCCGCGATGTGGGCTCGATCAGGAAGTCGGAATCGGCGGGAAAACCCCGCCAGTTTTTTTTCGGGGCCGTGCGGCGGGCGCGGCGGGCGCCCGCCAGGCCACGCATCACTTGCGCCAGAACGCCGCGTAGCGGGCGCTGCCGCCGGCCGCGTAGCCGGTGACGTCACGCGTGCGCTGCCCACCCGCGGTGGCCTGGTTCCAGGCCGCCTGGTATTCCGCGCCGGTCAGGCCATGGCGCGCGGTGTAGGCGCCCGCGGCCTTGGAGCTCCAGATTGCGGAGAACTGCGGCTTGCCGCCGTGCACGTAGGCGTTGAGGTAGACCAGGTGACGCCCGTCGCGCGCATTGGCCGCGAACGCCTGCTGGTACTGCGCGGCGTCGAGGCTCGACTTCGCCTGCCAGCTGCCGATGTCGGCCTTGTCGTAGATGGCGGCATACACACGCTGGCCGCCACTGCTGGCGACCGCGACGTTGCGCGGGCGGAAACCCTCTGCGGTCCAGCTGTCCATGCGCTGCTGGTGGGCATCGGCCGACAGCCCGTGGTACGCGCGGAACGCAGGTCCCTGCGCGCGGCGGAAGATGGCCGCGTAGCGCACGCCGTCCGACGTGGCGTAGACGTCCACCACGTGCGGACGGTAGCCCTTGCCGGTGAGGTCGTCGAAGCGTTGCTGGTACTGCGCGGCGGTGAGGCCATGGACGGCGGCGGTCGCGACGCCGGCCGGGCGGAACACCGCGTTGTAGAACACCTTGCCGCCGACATCGAAGCCGTCGATCCAGTCGAGTGCATAGCCGGCGGCGGCGGCCTGGTCGAACAGGCACTGGTAGTCGCGGGACGCCACGCCGTGGCGCGCGACTTCGCCGGCGCCGGCCGGGATGGCGCCGGGCACCTTGCGGGCCTCGTAGGTCTCGCCGCTGCGGAACATGCCGCCGTCGATGCCGCAGATGCGCGGGATGCGGTTGCGCTTGCTGCCGGCGTTGTCGGTGAGGAACCCGCCGACGGGGGTGACGCCGCCGCCGGCCTTGGGCACGCCCACTTCGAAGTGCAGGTGGTCGCCGCTGGCGCAGCCGACGTCGCTCTCTTCGCCCAGCGGCGTGCCGGCCTTCACGAACGCGCCGACCGTGATGCCGGCCTTCGCGGACGAGCCCTTGGCCATGTGCGTGTACTTGGTCCACTCGCCGTTGGCGTGCTCGATCCAGACGTAGTTGTTCTCCTGCGCGGGGGCCGGCTTGGCCTTGCAGTCGATGCGCGTGTCGAAGCCGTCGACCACGTGGCGCACGGTGCCGTCGGCGGCGGCGACGACGGTGTAGCGCGAGCCGCCGCGCCCGCTCATGTCGATGCGGCCGGGCGGCGAATGCTTCAGGTGGTCGTTGGTGACGCGCACCTCGGTCCCGTCGGCATAGGGGATGCGGTAGACGCCCTTGGAGGCGTCGAGCGCGAGGGCGGGCGCCGAGCAGGCCAGCGCAAGGCCCATGACCAGGGCGTGGCGCAGCGGCAGTGGGCGGCGGATCGGGAATCGGGACATGGAACGCTCCAGTACGGTTGGACCGACGGGGCGTCGGCGCTGGAGGAGTCGCGGGGAGCGTGGAAAACCCGCCACGCCGCGTGCGCCGGCCTTGGCTCGCGCCGATGCAGCACCGTTCGTCGGAGGCTTGGCCGGACCGTGGCGGGTTTCGGCGTCGGTTGCCGACTTCTCCGGTAACCGACCTTCTGGCCGCCCGTCCCGGGCCCGGCGGGGCCGCATCCAGCGGCCATCGGTCCACTGCGACGCGCGCGTCCACCACACCCCTCACCATCCACGTTTCCGGAGCCTCGCCATGTCCTCGAACCAGACCCTCACCCCTCCCCGCCGCCTGCCGACCCGTGACCTGTCGTGCGTGCTGGCGCTCGCCGTCGTCGCCGCGCTG
>DATINB010000114.1:0-3804 GCA_035474775.1 Luteimonas sp. | reverse complement strand
CGCGTAGAACACCTGTTGCGCCTCGTCGCCGCCGCCCAGCATGCCGACGTACGCCGCGAGCACGCCGCCCGCGATGTGCGCCATGCCGCCGATCATCATCGTGATCAGCTCGGACTCGGTCATCCGCGAGATGTACGGGCGCACGGTGAGCGGCGCCTCGGTCTGGCCGATGAACACGCTGGCGCAGACACTGGTGGTCTCGGCGCCCGACACGCGCATGACCTTGGTGATCGCCCACGCCATCACCCGCACCACCGCCTGCATGACGCCCAGGTGGTACAGCACGCCCATCAGCGCCGCGAAGAAGATGATGGTCGGCAGCACCTGGAACGCGAAGATGAAGCCGTAGGTCTCGGTGTTCATCAGGCTGCCGAAGATGAACGACGAACCGGCATTGACGAAGCCCAGCAAGCGCACGAAGCCCTGGCCCAGCGCGTCGAACACCTCGCGCCCGCCCGGCACCAGGATCACCAGCGCGGCGAAGGCGATCTGCAGGCTGATGCCGATGGCGACCAGTTTCCAGTCGACGCGGCGCTTGTTGTTCGAGAACAGCCAGACGATGCCGAGCAGCACCACCAGGCCGAGGAGGCCGAAGCCGATCCGCGACACCGCTTCCATCGAGTTCCCCATCCGGCCGGCAGCCGGCGTCGGCGCAGCCTAGTGCACGCCGCCGGGTGCGGCAACCGCGCGCTCAGGCATCGCGCGCGTGGACGCGATTGCGCCCGGCGCGCTTGGCCTCCTGCAGCCGCCGGTCGGCGATGCCCAGCAGGGCGGACGTGGTGCCGCCGTCCTGCGGCCACGCCGCCAGCCCGGCGCTGAAGGTCATCGCCAGCGCATCCCCGCGCCCGGGGAGGAAGGGCCGCTCCGCGAGGCTGCGCCGCAACCGGTCCACGCGTTCCCAGGCACTGCCCACCGGGCAGTGCAGCACCATCACGAACTCCTCCCCGCCGAGACGGACCAGCACCTCGCCGCCCGCGATCGCCTCGCTCATCGCGGCAGCGACGTGGCGCAGGGCGCGGTCGCCGCCGGCATGGCCAAGCGCGTCGTTGATGCGCCGGAACTGGTCCATGTCGAGCAGCGCCAGGGTCATCGACCCGCCGGTGTTGCGCATGGTGGCGAAGACGTGCGGCATGCGTTGCAGCAGCCAGGCGCGGTTGGGCAGCCCGGTGAGGCCATCGTGGCCCGACAGTTCCACCAGGCGCTGCATGCGGTAGACCACGGTGGCGGTCAGCAGCGTGGTCATCAGCAGCAGCACCAGCCGTTGGCCGTGCGACGCCGGCGACGCGGTGCCGTAGTCGACCGATACCAGCGCCTCCGGCGACGGCGCGAACTGGAAGATCGCCCAGCCGAGCACGGCGAACTGCAGCATCGCCAGTCCGCCGACGTAGAGCGTCAGCCGGCCGTCGTTGCGCAACGCGGTCATCAGGATCGCGATGAGGTAGAAGCACCACACCACCGTGCTGTTGAGACCGGCCACGCGGTCCTCGGCGGCCAGCAGCGCCAGCACCGCGGTGGTCGCCGTGGTGTCGTAGGTCGCGGTGGCGAAGGGCAGCCATGCGAACCGCCGGCGCGAACGCGCCAGCGACAGCCAGACCTGCGCCATGACGTTGAGGAACACCGCGATCCCCAGGCCCACGACCACGTCGACTGTCGCCGCCCCGCCCAGGCCGTTGATCAGCGGCAGCAGCAGCAGCAGTGCCGAGAGCAACGCGCGCACGCGCGCCACCAGCAACTCGCCACCGGCGCCGACCTCCAGCATCACTTCGTCCGGCCGCGCCAGGAGGCGGCCGAGCAGTTCACCCATCTGATTCCCCGCGCAGCCGCATTGCAGACCCCGGTGACTGCGGCCTGCAGCATAGCCACGTTCGCGCCGCGGCACCGGACCACGCCATACACTGCGGCCCCCGAGGCCACTGGATGGGATGCATGCAGTACCGCCGACTCGGCGATTCCGGGCTGTGCCTGTCGGCGTTGTCGCTCGATGCAGCCGCCGCTGGCAGCAGCCGCGGCAGCCTGCGCAACCTCGTGGCCATGGCGTGGGACCGTGGCATCAACCTGTTCGACAGCGCCGGTGCCGACGGCGACGGCACCGCCGAGCAGGTGCTCGGCGACGTGATCGCCGACCTGCGACTGCCGCGGGATGGCTTCGCAGTGGCCAGCCGGGTCCGGCCGGGCGTGCCCGGCACGCCGCGGCCGATGCAGCGCGGACTGTCGCGCAAGCGCGTGCGCGATGGCTGCGATGCGGCGTTGCGCCGCCTGCGCGTGGACTACATCGACCTGTTTTCCTGCCCGCAGCCGGAACCGGACCAGCCGCTCGCGGAAACGGTCGCGGCGATGGATGCGCTGATCGGGCAGGGCAAGGTGCTGTACTGGGGGACGTCCGGATGGCCGGCCACGCGCATCCTCGAGGCACGGGCCATCGCACGCGTGCAGGGCCTGAGGCCGCCGACCATGGAACGACCGCGCTACGGCGTGCTCGAGCGCCGGTGGGTCGAACAGGAGCATGCGCTGCTGTGTACGGACGGTGCGCTGGGGTTGACCGTCTGCGCGACTGCGGGCGGCGTGGACACGCGCCTGGCGGCGATCGCGGCGGAGCTGGGCGTCCCGGCGGGCGCACTGGATGTGGCCTGGTGCCTGCGCAACCGGTCGGTGTCGAGCGTGCTGGTGGGGGCCGTCGACACGGGTGCACTCGAGACGTCGCTGGCGGCGCTCTTGCTATATGACCGCCTCGGCCCCGACGCATGGCAGCGCGTGGATGCAGTCTCCGAACGCGACATGCCCTGATCAGCGAGCCACCGCGGATGCAGCGCTTGACTCTCAAATGAGAATCATTAGCATCAACGGCTCACGACAGACGAGTCGCCGCCATGACCCAGCCTCCAATCGTCGCCGTCACGCAGGGCCCCGTGCGTGTGCCGCGTGCCGCGCTCGCACCCCTGTCCGAGCCGGCCGTCGACAGTGCCCGCCTGCTGCATGGGCAGCGCGAAGTGCTGATCCGGCACGGCAACGAGGTCTACCGCCTGCGCCACACGCGCAACGACAAGCTGATCCTCACCAAGTAAGCCATCGCGCCATCCGTGACCCCTCCAGGCTGCATGTTTTCGGGCAGCAACGGCGGATGCCTCGCTCAACGGGTGGAACCGGCGCTGGCCGTCGGATGCAGGGAGCGCGACGCTCGGGGAGCAGTTCGCCTGGATGCGCCTGCACGCGTGGCTGCCAGGGTCGGCCGGGCCCCCCGTCTATACTTCCCTGCAACACCGTCCAAGGGGAATGGGCATGTCGGGTCTGACCTTCGTCGCAGCGGTCCTCGCGATCGCCTTCATCGTGTTCTTCTTCAAGATGGTGCGCATCGTGCCGCAGGGCTTCGAGTGGACGGTCGAGCGCTTCGGCAAGTACACGCACACGCTGTCGCCCGGGTTGCACCTGCTGATCCCGGTCATGCAGGCCATCGGACGCAAGGTCAACGTGATGGAGCAGGTGCTCGACGTGCCGTCGCAGGACGTGATCACCAAGGACAACGCGGTGGTCAAGGTCGACGGCGTGGTGTTCTTCCAGGTGCTGGACTCGGCCAAGGCCGCCTACGAGGTCTCCAACCTCGAGATCGCCACCATCGCGCTGGTGCAGACCAACATCCGCACGGTGATCGGCTCGATGGACCTCGACGAGTCACTCAGCAACCGCGAGACCATCAACGCGCAGCTGCTCAACGTGGTCGATGCCGCCACCAACCCGTGGGGCATCAAGGTCACCCGCATCGAGATCCGCGACATCCAGCCGCCGCGCGACCTGATCGACTCCATGGCG
>DATINB010000113.1:0-1521 GCA_035474775.1 Luteimonas sp. | reverse complement strand
TGCAGCTTCCAGTGCGGCCACCTGCGCCGCCTGCGCTCGCGCATCGCTGGCCATCCGGCGCAGCAGCCGCCACACCGCCAGGCCCGATGCCAGGACCAGGGCCAACAGCGCCAGCGCCCACCACGCGCCAGGCCGGATCGCCAAGGGCAGCGCCCCGCTCGCCAGGACCCACCCGCAGAGCGCCAAGGCGCAGGCCCACACGACTGCGAGCACCGCCACGAGCAGCCGGTCCGGACCAGAGAGGCGAAGGCGCGTGTGTGGCGGCACAGGCACCTCCTTCGTGCGCGGGCGTGGCGAATGGGGGCGGGCGGATCCGCAGGGCGCCGCGATGTTGCCACAGCAGAACCAATATGTAACGGCCGCGTGACCCCTCTTTGCCCTCAGGCGCGCAGGTGACGGGCGGCCCGCGCACGCCCGCCGACGCGCGTCGCAATCGGACCGACAGACGGTCCTGGCGTCGTCACCAGGAACCGATGCTGGTGGCCCGCATCGCCGTCATCACCGAGGGGCGCGTGACGCCACCGCGGTGCGGCGCCCACCACCGCCTGCCGTCACACGCCCGGCGTGCCGTATAGCTGCGCACCAGATGCCTGGTCCGCGGCCGCATCGGCGCCAGGGCTGCGTGTCGGCACCTGCACCGGTCGCGCGGCAGCGGCACCGGCCCAGCTGCGCAGCCCATCACGGCCGGACGCCGCCCGCATCAGCAAGGCGCCCGCCACCATGGCAAACGCCACGGCGCCGAGCCGGCTGTCCGCGCGCAGGGCGCACAGCGTGAAAGCGCCGGCAGCGCCCAGCGTGCCGGTGTGCTCCCCCGGAGCGCTCTCGCGCGCGTCGTCGTATTCGATCAGTTCGCGCACGCGGTGACGCAGGTTGTCCGGCATGGCAGAAGAGGAACCGGAAGAGGAAGCGAAAGCGGAAGCGGGAGCGGCATTGCCGCCGTCATTGAGTTGGGTCATGCAGTTCTCCAGAAACGCTCAAATTTCTGTTCGATGACGTCTGATGCGCCGTCGCCATGAGGCCGACCGCGCGTAGGCCAAGGCGCCGTCGGGGCCTGCGTTCAGCGCCAGTGCGTCAGGGCGTCAGGCCGTCAGGCCGTAAGGGCGCATGCTGGCGCGCTGGCAAGGGACACGCAGGCCGGGTCGCGATGGCGCCTCGCCATGCGGGAAAACCGCCGCACGCCGAAACGCTCGGCCATGCACCATGGACGCAACAACAACGCGGCGCCGCGCGCCCACCCTCAGCCGGAGACGACCATGCGCAATCCCAGCACCGCAGCCCGCGGCGACCGTCCCACCGAAGTCGACGTCGCGGTGGTCGGCGCTGGCTTCTCTGGCCTCTACCTGCTCCACAAACTGCGCGGGCTGGGCTTCAGCGTGCTGGTGCTCGAGGCGGCCGACGACGTGGGCGGCACCTGGTACTGGAACCGCTATCCCGGTGCACGCTGCGACATCCCCACCACCGACTACACCTACAGCTTCGACCCTGACCTGGAGAAAGCCTGGACCTGGTCCGAAAAATACG
>DATINB010000112.1:0-1923 GCA_035474775.1 Luteimonas sp. | reverse complement strand
AGCCGGCATTGGAGCCCACGCGCGGTGCACTGCGCATCCCCACCGCCTGGTTGCCACAGCTGGTGGACCTGGCCGAGCCGCGCTACGAGGACGACCCCCTGCCGCCGCTGGGGCGCTGGCGCGGGGTCCCCGCCACCGTCTCGGTCTCGATGTCGATCGCGGCCCTGTCGGCCCGCGACTGGCGCGCCATCCGCCCGGGCGATGCCATCGTCGTCGGCCGCAGCGGGCGCCCACCCGCGTTCCAGGCGCGTGCCGCGGGCCGGACCTGGCCGCTGGCACAGACGCCCGATGGCTGGCGTGTCGAGGGCGCGCCGCAACCGATTTCCAACGAATCCCTGCAGGAGAGCCACAAGATGAGCGAGCAACCCACGGGTGCGGGCAGTGCCGAGGATCCGGCGCGCAACCTGCCGGTGCGGATCGAATTCGAGATCGGCCAGCTCGAGCTCGCCCTGGGCGAGCTGGCCGACCTGCAACCCGGGTACGTGTTCGCGCTGCCCTCGCACCTGGAGGGCGCCAACGTGGTGATCCGCGCCAATGGCCGCGCGACCGGCCGCGGCGAGGTGGTCGCGGTGGGCGACACACTGGGCGTCCGCCTGCTGTCCTGGAGCTGATGCCCGATGGACTTCGGTACGTTCTCTCCCGCGCTGGTCCTGATGACGGTGGTCAGCCTCGCCCTGGCGCCGTTCGTCGCGGTGATGGTGACCTCCTTCACCAAGATCGTGGTGGTGCTCAGCCTGCTGCGCAACGCGCTCGGGTTGCAGCAGGTACCCCCGAACGTGGTGATCAACGGCCTGGCCATCGTGCTCTCGATCTACGTGATGTACCCGGTGATCCTCGATACCCACGGGGCGGTGACGGCGCGCATGGCCGGACAGCCACCGCCGGCCTCGGTGCAGGCGGACATGGACGCGCGCGCCAAGGCCCGCGCCGCCCGCGAGGCGCGCCGCGGTCCGGTGGCACCAATGACGCCGGCCGGCACCACCCCGCCGGCGGCCCCACCCGCGCCCTCCGACCCGCCGCCGGCGAGCCCGGCCGCGGCCGACGCACTGCAGGCCGAAGCCGAGGCCCAGGCGCGCGCCGCCGCTGCGCAGTCCGCGAGTGCCACGACACCGCCCGCAGCGGCTGCCGGCGCTGCCGGCGCCGACGCGCCACCCCCGGCGCGCGGCCCGCTGTTCGCCAACGTGGTCAATGGCAGCGAGGCGGGAGGCGACGCAGCGGGCGATGCCACGACCGCCGGGGTCGATGGCGAGACGATCACCGCACCGGCCGCCGGCGCCACGCCAGCGGCGACCCCGGCCGGGACCGGCGCGCCGACCGATGCCGCGCGGATCTTCTCGCTCATCGAAGCCGGCAGGGAGCCGCTGCGCGGGTTCCTGATCGGGCATTCGCGCGACGCCGAGCGCGCCTTCTTCCTGCGCAGCGCGCAACGCCTGCTGCCGGTCGAGCGTCGCGGCGACATCGACGTCGACGACTTCATCGTGGTGGTGCCCGCGTTCACCGTCAGCGAGCTCACCGCGGCGTTCCAGATCGGCTTCCTGATCTTCCTGCCGTTCCTGATCATCGACCTGGTGGTGGCCAACATCCTCCTGGCACTCGGCATGATGATGCTCTCGCCGACCACGGTGTCGCTGCCGTTCAAGCTGCTGCTGTTCGTGCTGATCGACGGCTGGGCCAAGCTGGTCCACGGCCTGGTGCTGACCTACGGTGGCGGCTGACCATGGGTGAGGTGATCGAACTCACCAAGCAGGCGCTGTGGCTGGTGCTGCTGCTGTCCGCCCCCGCGGTCGGCGCGGCCGCCATCGTGGGGCTGGGGGTCGCGTTCCTGCAGGCGGCGACCCAGTTGCAGGAGCAGACGTTCGCGTACGCCATCAAGTTCGTGGTCATCGTGCTGGCCCTGTTCGTCACCGCGGCGATGATCGGGGG
>DATINB010000111.1:0-1933 GCA_035474775.1 Luteimonas sp. | reverse complement strand
CGCTGGGCGCGGGAGCAGGCGGTAGTGTAGGGGTATATCCGCCAATCTGCGCGAGGCCGTTTCGGTGGGGTGCCGACGCTGTCGATGTTGGGCTCGAAGTTGTCACGGTTCATCGCGTGGTGGGCGGAAATTGGAGGCGTCACGTGATGACGCATACACGACGGCGCGCAACCGCGCCGCTACCTACCCCTGCCCCGTCGACAGCGTGCCGCGATGAATGAGCCCGCGACGAGGGGTGGCGATCATCGACCGCCCCGAGTGGGTCAACTGCTGGCCGCGTATGGTTCGGACGTCGAAGCGATGTGTGATGCGTGTGTCAGGCACCTGCCGGGCATCGACGGCGTCGGCGTGGCGGTGATGACGCGGTTGCCGGCGCAAGCTATCCGGTATGCCAGTAACCCGGTGAGTGAGCGGGTCGAACAGTTGCAGGTCGTGCTGGGCGAGGGTCCCTGTGTGGACGCCTTCTCCGCCGGGCAGCCGGTGCTGGCCGCCGATCTTGGCCAGGTCGCGTGGGGCCGGCGGTGGCCGGCGTTTGTTCCGGAGGCGCTCACCGCCGGGGCGCGGGCGTTGTTCGCCCTGCCCTTGCAGATCGGGTCGGCGCGGGTCGGGGTGATGGACCTCCACCGCCAGGCTCCGGGCCGGCTGCCGGGCGTGGACCTGGCCGACGCCCTGGTCTTCGCCGATGCGACCACCCAGGCGCTGCTGATCGAGGCTCATGCCAGCGACCTGCAGGACGGGCCGGATCTGTACCACAGCTATCACGCGGTGGTGCACCAGGCCACCGGCATGGTGAAGGTGCAGCTCAACATCGGCATCGCCGAGGCGCTGGTGCGGCTGCGCGCCTACGCGTACGCCGAGGAGCGTCCGATTGAGGACGTGGCGCGTGACGTGGTGGGGCGCCGTCTGCGGTTCGACGAGTTGAGCGATTGACATGGCCCAGCACGCGAGTCTGGCAGCGGAGCAACGATGAGCATGTCCCGGGAGCAGGCCGTGTCCGCAGCCCTCGTGGAGCTGGCTGACACCCTGGTGGTCGACTTCGACATCGCCGACTTTCTGCACACGCTGGCTCTCCGGTGCGTGGAACTACTCGACGTGCACGCGGCCGGGGTGATGGTGATCGATCACCATGGACATCTGCGAGTGATGGCATCGTCCTCGGAGCGGGTGCACTTGGTGGAGCTGTTCGAGGTCGAGACCGATGAAGGGCCGTGCGTGGAGTGCTTCGCCACCGGCCAGCCGGTATCCGACACCGATCTGCGCCTTGTCGACAGCCGATGGGCGCGGTTCAGCCACCGCGCCGGTGAGGCCGGCTTCGCCGCGGTGCACGCGGTGCCGATGCGGCTGCGTGATGAGGTGATCGGCGTGCTGAACCTGTTCTCGATGCAGTCGGGTTCGCTGACCGACGGTGATGCCTTCCTCGGCCGGGCGCTGGCCAACGTGACCACCATCGGTCTGTTGCAACAGCGGGCAATCCATGACGGGCAGATGGTCGTCGAACAGTTGCAGGGGGCGCTGAACAGCCGTGTGGTGATCGAGCAGGCCAAGGGCGTGCTCTTCGAACGTCTGAAGCTGGACATGCACGACGCGTTCGGAACGCTGCGCAGCTACGCCCGGCGCACCAACCGGCGGCTCAGTGACGTTGCCCGCGACGTCATCGATGACCGCATGGACACTGCCGTATTGCTGCCCTCCGACTGAGGCGGGACGTCTCCGCCGGCGGGCAGACGACCCACGCATTACGAGATCAAACTGGTCGCCTCCTTCACCTGGCTGAATCTCGCGTTACACAGCCGGGTTCGGTCCTCGTCGCGCTTCAGGATGTCGGCACCGGCAACCAGCGCAGCCGCGGCACTACCGCTGGTGCCGGCACGCCAATTCGTTTCTGACATAGTCAGCGATCGCCGTCGCGGCTTCGTCAGCGTGGCGCCGGGCC
>DATINB010000110.1:0-1711 GCA_035474775.1 Luteimonas sp. | reverse complement strand
CGCGGGCCCTTGCCGTCGTCGATGGCGAGCCACAGCACCGGCTTCGGTCGCGGCTGCGGCCACACCGGAAGGCCCAGTGCCGAGACCACGCCATCGACGGCATCGGGCCGGAACCGGGCGACCAGGATGGTGCGATAGGTGGGCACGCCCGTCGCCGACGTGCTCTCGTCCTGGCGGTAGTCGTAGCCGTCGACGAACTCGCGCGCACGGCGCAGTTCCTTGCCCACCCCGGGGCGCCCGGCGGCGGCGCGGTCGCCGGAGATCTTGCCCAGCACCTGCGCCAGCGCGCGCGCCAGCCCGGCGTTGCGCTGCGCCTCGCCCTGGTTGCTCACCGGCACTTCGGCCGCGTACAGCCCTTCCGCCGCGGCACGGTCGCCCTCGACGCGCTGTGCCGCGGCGGTTCCGGCAAACAGCAACGCCAGCAGCGCCACCCACAGGCGGAGCGCATGCGACACACCTGGTTCCCGCCGTGGCATCTTCATGTGCGAAATGGTGCCGTAGTGGCGCTCCGCCGTCCATGACAGCGGCCTTCACGCGTAAAATGCGCGGTTTCCGCGACCGCGAGCCACCGTGACCGCCCCCACTCCCCTGACCTACCGCGATGCCGGGGTCGACATCGACGCCGGCAATGCCGTCGTCGAGCGCATCAAGCCACTGGTGCGACGCACCGTCCGTCCGGAAGTGATGGGTGGACTGGGTGGCTTCGGCGCCCTGTTCGACCTGTCCGGCAAGTACCGCGAGCCGGTGCTGGTCTCGGGGACCGACGGCGTGGGCACCAAGCTCAAGCTGGCCCAGCAACTCGGCCGCCACGACACCATCGGCATCGACCTGGTCGGCATGTGCGTCAACGACGTGCTGGTGCAGGGTGCGGAGCCGCTGTTCTTCCTCGACTACTTCGCGACCGGCAAGCTGGACGTCGACACCGTGGTCGCCGTGGTCGGCGGCATCGCGCGCGGTTGCGAACTGGCCGGCTGCGCGCTGATCGGGGGCGAGACCGCCGAGATGCCCGACATGTACGCCCCGGGCGAATACGACCTGGCCGGTTTCACGGTGGGTGCCGTGGAGAAGTCGCGACTGCTCGACGGCTCGAAGGTGCGCGCCGGCGACCTGCTCATCGGCCTCGCGTCCAGCGGGCCGCATTCGAACGGCTATTCGCTGATCCGCCGCATCTACGACCGCGCCGGCCGCCCCGATGACGTGCATCTGCCAGGCACCACGCTGGTTGATGCGCTGATGGCGCCGACCGCGCTCTACGTGAAGCCGGTGCTGGGCATGCTGGCTGCGCACGAGCTGCACGCCATGGCGCACATCACCGGTGGCGGATTGACCGAGAACATCATCCGCGTGGTGCCGGAGGGCCTGGGGCTGTCCATCGATGCGCGCAGCTGGCCGCTGCCCCCGGTGTTCGACTGGCTGCAGCGCGAGGGCGCGGTGGCGGACGCCGAGATGTGGCGCACGTTCAACTGCGGCATCGGCTTCGTGCTGGTGGTGTCGCCGTCCGCGGCCGCCGCGCTGGAAGCCGACCTCGACCAGCGCGCGCTGGCCCACTGGCGGATCGGCGAAGTGACCGTCTGCGCGGATGGCGACCGTGTCCGGATCGGCTGACCCGCGCGCGACGGTGTCCCGACCATGCTGATCGGCATCGAGTTCTCCGACCTCAGCCGGCGCTCGAAGCTGCTGCTGGTGGCCTCCGGCGTGATGGTGGCCGGCG
>DATINB010000109.1:0-4908 GCA_035474775.1 Luteimonas sp. | reverse complement strand
CGAGCAGCGGCGTGTCCAGCGTGTAGGCGAACACGTCGCGGATCCATTGCAGGCCGCGTTCGACGATGGCGGCATCGGCCGCCGCGCCGACGCCCGCCGCGGCGCGCCACCCGCGCGCGAGCGCCAGCGTACGCGGGTTGTAACCTTCGGGAAGCCGCAGCGCGGCCTGGCGCAGGGTCGGCCGCAGGTCGGGCTCGAATGCCGCGGGCGGTGCGGATTCCATGCGCCAGCGCGTGGTGGTGGTCAGCGGAAGCGCCGTGTACAGGCCGTGGTCGAGCGAGCGCTGCACGCCGTCCGGGACGGTGAGCGCGAGCTCCAGCGCGACCAGCTGGCGGCGGTCGGTCGGCTCGACCACCATCGTGTAGCCGACGCGGCGGCTGGACGGGACGGTCGCCGCGGCGGGGATGTGCCGGTAGCCCATCGGCTGCGTCCACGTACGCCCGTCGAAGTTCCACAGCACCGGGCCACGGAAGTACATCTCCGAGGTCGGTGGAGCGGGGCCGTCGAACGTCACGCGCAACGCCGCGGTGTCATCGGTGACCAGGTCGATCCACTCGCCCGGCGTCATGGAGTCCGACAGCCCGGGGCGCGCGAGCGCACGTTCGGGTACGCCCCACAGCGGGCTCCCGATGCGCGGGAACAGCCAGAACGCGGCCAGCGCCAGCGGCAATCCGATCGCCACCAGCCGCGAGACCGTGGCCAGCCGACGGCCCACCGGGACCGGCTGCCCGCCTTCGGCGGATTCCACGTCCGACAGGCGCAGGAGCGCAGCCATCGCCAGGGTGGCCCCGACCACGCCCAACAGCAGCGACAGCGGCCCCTGGTCGAGCAGGAATGCGGCGAACGGTGCGAACAGCGCGAAGCCCAACAGGCTGCGACCATCGCGCAGGCTGGCGAACTCCAGCGGCTTGATGGCCAGCATCGCGGCCAGCAACGCACAGCCGGTGTCGCGTCCGAAGGCGAAGCGCGACTGCGCCAGCACCACGCCGATCAGCCCCACCGCCACCAGCAGGCGCAGCCAGCCCGGTACCCGGCGCTGCCAGGACAATGCCGCGACCGCAGCGCCCGCGATGCCGATGCCCAGTGCCATCGCGGGCGGCAGCTGCAGCAGCAGCGGCAGGATGCAGGCAGCGCCGGCAACCAGCGTCCAGCCGCGGCTTTGCGCATCCATCATCGGCAGCGCCCCTGCAGCCGGCGCCCGGCGGCGCACCGTCTCAGCCACGGCCGAACCGCTCCGGCCCGTCGGGCATCAGCGCCAGGGCGCGCAGGCAGGCGTGTCGGTGGCCGGCGCCGCGATCCGGGCCCAGTGCCGGCTGGCCCGGTACCTCGAGCCGGTAGCGGCGCCCCTGGCGTTCGGCCTCGTCGACCCAGCGCGCCAGCCGGGCGATGCGTGCCTCGTGGGCCAATGGGCCGGTAGCCGTCCAGGACAGCACGACATCGGCGCCCTGCGGCTGCTCGTATTCGCGGACCATCAGGCTGTCGCGTCGCGCGGAGGGTTTCCACGCGATGGCACGCCGCGCGTCGCCGCGGCGGTACGCACGCAGGTGATGGACGTCGTCGCCGGCCGGGTGCAGGCGCGCCTGCGCGTCGTCGCCGCGCCCCTCGGGCAGCGACGGGCCATCCGCCTCGGGCAGCGGATAGACCAGCAATGGCTCCGACGGCCAGACATACGACCACGCGCGCGCCAGCCCGAGTGGTCGCGTGGTGGCGATGCGGATGCGTCCGGGCTCCAGCCAGCCGCGCCTTCGCGTGGGGACCGCCAGCTCGACCTCCCCGGCGCCGTCCTGCAACGCCAGCCAGCCGAGCGCATCGCCGTGCACCACCTGCAGCCCGCGGCGTTCGCGGCCCGGTGCTGCGCGCGCGTGCAACCGCACCCGCAGCGGGGTGCCGGCGGGGACCGGTTCGGCCTCGACCGCCACCACCTTCAACCCGCTCAACTGCAGGTGCGCCGCGATCAGGCTGGTGTTGGCGGCGCCACCCAGCAGCAGCACCAGCAGCAGCGCCGGGTTGTTGTTGTAGTTCAGTGCGCCGATGCCCATCGTGCACAGCAGCACGAAGAAGAACGCGCCGAACGCGGTCGGCAGGATGTAGATGCGGCGGCGGTCGAAGGCGACCGGCAGCGCTTCCGGCTGCCGTGGACGCGCCAGCGACTCCATCCACGCGCGCAGCGTTCCGGCGGAGCGCGGCATGCCGCCCTCAGTCGACCGCCACGCCATGCAGGATCGCCTTCGCCTGCGTGATGGCATCGCCGGCGTCGGCGTCGGCCACCAGGCGGTGCGCGGCGACCATCGGGAACAGCGCCTGCACGTCCTCCGGCACCACGTGGTCGCGTCCCAGCAGCAGCGCGTGCGCCCGCGCCGCGCGCAGCAGCGCGATGCCGGCTCGCGGCGACAACCCCACGCGCACGCCCGGCTGGCGGCGGCTGCGCGCCATCAGGGCCTGCACGTAACCGACCACCGCCTCGCTGGCGTGCACCTGGCCCACCGCCTCCCGGAGCTGCAGGACATCGGCCTCGGTCAACAGCGGCGCGACGCCGGCGATCAGGTTGCGGCGGTCGCTGCCGGACAGCAGTGCACGCTCCGCTTCCTCGTTGGGATACCCGAGCGTCAGCCGCAGGAGGAAGCGGTCGAGCTGCGAATCGGGCAGCGGGTAGGTGCCCGACAGGTCGACCGGGTTCTGGGTGGCGATCACGAAGAACGGGTCGGGCAGGGCGCGGGTCTGGCCGTCGATGGTCACCTGGTGCTCGGCCATCGCCTCCAGCAGCGCGCTCTGCGTGCGCGGCGGCGCCCGGTTGATCTCGTCGGCGAGCAGCACGTGGGTGAACACCGGGCCTTCGTGGAATTCGAACCGCCGCGCGGGCGCGTCGTAGATCGACACGCCGACGATGTCCGAAGGCAGCAGGTCCGAGGTGAACTGCACGCGTTGGAAACGCAGGCCCAGCGTCGCCGCCATGGCGTGCGCCAGCGTGGTCTTGCCCAGGCCGGGGAGATCCTCGATCAGCAGGTGGCCATCGGCCAGCAGCGCCACGAACGCCAGGCGCACCTCGTGGGACTTGCCCAGCAGCAGCGTGTTGACCTGCTGCTGCGCGCTTCGCAGGGCGTCACGCAGGACGTCGGTTAGCATGTGCGCGCTGGCGGGGGATGCAGGCATGCGGGGCTCCGGGACAGTCATTCGAGTGTAGCGAGGTCGTGTGCGCATGCGGAACCCGACGGACACCAGCCGCATCGACGCACGCACGGTGTTCATCGCCACCTGGGCCGCGCTGTCGCTGTTGAAGCTCGGCATCGCCGCGCGCCTGCCGCTGTTTGTCGACGAGGCCTTCTACTGGCAGGAGAGCCGCCACCTGGCATGGGCGTACTCCGACCTGCCCGGCCTGACCGCGTGGATGATCCGCGTCGGCACGACGCTGTTCGGTGACGGCGTGCTCGCGGTGCGGCTGCCGTTCCTCGCCATCGCGGCCCTGGTCCCATGGCTGGTGGTGCGCATTGCCGCACGCGAGTTCGACGTGCGCTCGGCGTGGTTGGCCGGCACCGCCACGCTGCTGTTGCCACTGGCCGGCACGCTGGGGCTGCTGGCATTGCCGGATGCGGCGATGGCGCTGGCCACCCTGCTGTGCGTGGACGCCGCTGCACGCCTGCTGCGCAAGGTGAGCTACGGCGCGTCGCTGCAACTGGCGGCCGGGCTCGCGATCGGCGCGCTCAGTCATTACCGTTTCGCCGGCGTGATCGGCGTGGGCCTGGTGGCGCTGCTGCTGCTGCCGGCGGGACGCCAGGCGCTGCGCGATCCGCGCGTGTGGATTTCCATCGCGTTCGGTGCCGCCGCATGGACGCCGCTGCTGGCGTGGAACCTGGAAAACGCGGAGGCCGGCCTGCGTTTCCAGCTCGTGGAACGCCACCCCTGGGCATGGCAGCCGGAAGGGTTCTGGTTCGTGGCGATCCAGGGCCTGCTGGTGACCCCGCTGCTGTTCGTGGCGCTGTTGCTGGCGGCGCTGAAGGCGGTGCGCGGCGGCGAGCCGAGGTTGCGCCTGTTGGGCTGGCTGGGGGGGCTGGTGGTGCTGGGCTTCTTCTCCCTGGGCTTCTTCGCCGACACCCAGCGCGTCAGCTTCCACTGGCCGTTGCCCGGCTATCTCGCGCTGATGCCGCTTCTGCCGACGGTGCTGGCCGCCTGGCCGCGCGCGTTGCGCATCGCCACCTGGGCGCTGGCGGCCTGCGGACTGGTCGCGGTGCTGGGTTACTACGCGGTGGTGTCGGTGCCCGGCTTGCGCGCGCAGACCGCGGGATTGAAGTGGTATCCGGCTAATTTCGCCGGCTGGAGCGAGCTCGCGGACGCCGTGCGCGCGCGCCGCGACGGCATGCCCGCCGGTACCCGGGTCATCGCCGACAATTTCAAGATCGGGGCCGAGCTGGGCTTCGCGCTCGGCGACCCGCGCATCGAGGTGCTGCAGCATCCACTCAACCGCGCCCACGGCCGCGCACCGCAGTTGCAGCTGTGGCGGCTGGAGGCGACCGGTGCCACCGATCCGCTGACCACGCCGGTACTGCTGGTGGTCGGCGCGAGCGACGTCGAGTACAAGCACCTGCTGTTGCGCTACCAGGGGCTGTGCCGACGGTTCGGGCCCTTGCCCCCGCCACGGGTCCTCAACATCGACCATGGCCGGGTGCGCTACCTGGTATTCGCACTCGGCGTGGAGGCGGCGGGCGCGACGCGCGCCACCGGCGGCTGCGTGGCGCCCGCGATGGCGTGGATCGACACGCCTGCCAGCGGCAGCCGGGTCGGCACGCCGCTCGCGGTGTCCGGCTGGGCGTTCAAGGAAGGGGTCGGCATCGCATCGGTCGAGGTGCTGGCCGATGGCGAGGTGGTCGCCCGCGCCCGCTACGGCCTGCCGGCGCCGGGGGTGCTCACGTTCTG
>DATINB010000108.1:0-4505 GCA_035474775.1 Luteimonas sp. | reverse complement strand
GCCACGCAATCGATCGGCAAGCGTCGCGCTCGCCAGCGCGTAGCTCTCCGCGGCGTTGTAGGAATAGATCGCGTCGTAGTTGCGGAACACCAGGAACGCGGGTCCCGTCGCGCCGGTCGGCAGCAGCACGGCGGCCTGCCGCGTCATGTCCGCCGCCAGTGGCTGGCCGTCCACGCGGACCACGCCGCGCGCCTGCCAGTCCGACAGCGCCCGTTTGCTGCGCCGGCCGGCCAGCGCGGCGTCGAAGCCCGCCGGCACCCGCACCTCGTGGCCCCACGGCTCGCCGCTGCGCCAGCCGGCGCGCTTGAGGAAATTGGCGGTCGACCCGAGCGCATCGGCGATGCTGGCCACCAGGTCGCGGCGGCCGTCGCCGTCGAAGTCGACCGCGATGCGCTGGTAGGTGCTCGGCATGAACTGCGTATGCCCGAACGCGCCCGCCCATGACCCATTGAGTCCGTCCGCGTGCAGGTCGCCCGCCTGCAGCAGCTGCAGCGTGGCGAACAGCTCGCTGCGGAAGAAGTCCTGGCGCCGCCCGAAGCAGGCCAGGGTGCCCAGCGAAACCAGCAGCGGGCGCTTGCCGAAGGTCCGGCCGTAGTCGCTCTCCACGCCCCACACCGCGACCACGGTGGCCGGGTCGACGCCGTACGTGGCCTGCGCCCGCGCCAGCGTGGCGGCATGCGTCGCCAGCATGGCGCGTCCGTCGGCAATGCGGCGATCGTCGACCAGCGCCGCCAGGTAGTCCCAGATGGGCGTGGTGAATTCGGGTTGTGCGTCGAGCAGCGGCAGGACGCTCATGTCCGGCACCACGCCGGCGGCATGGCGGTCGAAGGTCGACGCGGAGATGCCCGCCGCCAGCGCCTGCGGGCGCATGCGCGTGGTGCAGGCGGCAAAGGTCGCGCGCTGGTCGGGCGATGGCGTGCTGGCGTCGGGCGCGGAGCCCTGCCGGGCAGGCGCAGGCGCTGCGCCGGACTGGGCGACCGGCGCAGGCGCCGCGGTGTCCGCTGTCGCGGTGCCGGGCGTTGCCGGCAGCGCGGACGCGGGGCCTGGGGTGGTGGTGGTGGCGTGGGCGGCGGGTGTCGCAGCGGCAGGCAGCGGTGGCGACGGCACCTGCGCCACCGTGGGTGGCGCCATGCATGCCATGGCGAGGAACGACAACGCCATCATCGGCCCGCGGACCCGCATCCACGGAGTGGAACGGGATGTGGGCCTGCACGCGATGGACGTGGCGCTGGATCCGGCCATGGCGCGCTCGCTGGAACAAGGCCGGCCAGCATACGGGCCACCGCATCGGTGCCCGCTGAACGCGCGGGTTCCGCGACGTCAGGCCGGCTGCAGCAGGCGCAGTCCGAACCAGTCGCGGTCGTCGTTCCAGCCCTGCACCACGGCCAGGCCCGCGGCACCCGCCAGTTCCGCCAGTCCGCCATCGGTGTACTTGTGGCTGTACTCGACCAGCATCGCCTCGCCGGCGTCGAACGCGAAGGCCTGACCGCCCACGTGCACCACCTGCGCGCGCTGGCTGACCAGGAAGGTCTCGATGCGGCCGCGTTCACGCGCATACACCGCGCGGTGCCGGAAGCCCGCGAGGTCGAAGTCGCTGCCGATGTCGCGGTTGAGCCGGACCAGCAGGTTGAGGGTGAACGCCGAGGTGACGCCGGCGGCGTCGTTGTAGGCCGCCTCGATGACCGCCGGGTCCTTGTCGAGGTCGACTCCCAGCAATGCCTGGCCGCCATCGCCCATGGTGTCGCGCATCGCGCGCAGGATCGCCACCGATTCGTCGCGGGTGAAATTGCCGAGCGTGGAGCCGGGGAAGAACATCAGCGTGCTGCGCGCGGCGCGCGCCGGCGCCGGAAGCGCCAGCGCACGCGTGAAGTCGGCGCACACCGGCAACATCTCGATCGTGGGGAATTCCGCGGCCAGGCGCGCGGTGCTGGCCAGCAGCGTGCTGCGCGAGATCTCCACCGGCGTATACGCCACCACGTCGCGCAGACCTTCCAGCAACTGGCGCGTCTTGCGCCCGCTGCCGCTGCCGTATTCGACCACGTGCACGCAAGGCTGCACGGCACTGGCGACCTCCTCCATGCGCGCGTCCAGCAATGCCTGTTCGACCCGGGTCAGGTAGTACTCCGGCTGGCGGGTGATCTCCTCGAACAGGCGCGAGCCTTCGGTGTCGTAGAAGTACTTGGACGGCAGGCGCTTGGGCGTGCGCGACATCCCTGCGATCGCATCGCCCAGCAGGTCGTCGGCCGGGGGGCCTGCATCGACCAGCGCTTCGCGCACCTGGGCAGCGGTGTTCATGCCGCGTCCCTGGCCAGTCGCACGCCCGAGAACTGCCAGCGCGCCGGCGGCGCGAAGAAGTTGCGGTAGCTCGCGCGCACGTGGTCGCGCGGGGTGGCGCAGCTGCCGCCGCGCAGGATCCACTGGCCGCACATGAACTTTCCGTTGTATTCGCCCAGCGCACCCGGCAGCGGGCGGAAGCCCGGATAGCAGCCGTACGCCGACGACGTCCATTCCCAGACGTCGCCGAACAGCTGGTGCAGGCCGGTGTCGTCGCCGGAGGCCGCACGCGGATGCAGCGCGCCGTCATCGGCGAAGTTGCCGTCCACCGGCATGCCGGTGGCGGCCTGCTCCCACTCGGCCTCGGTCGGCAGGCGCGCACCGGCCCAGCGCGCGAACGCGTCGGCCTCGAAGTAGCTGAGATGGCAGGCCGGTGCGTGCGGGTCGCGCGTGCGCCAGCCCGCCAGGGTGAATTCACGCGCGCCGTCGGCGTGCCAGTACAGCGGGCGGACGATCGCGCCGGTCTCGATCGCCGCCCAGCCCTCGCTCATCCACAGCGCCGGATCGGCATACCCGCCATCGTCGATGAACTCGGCGTATTCGGCATTCGAAACCGGGCGGCTGGCCAGCGCGTGCGCCGGCACCAGCACCCGGTGGGGCGGCGACTCGCTGTCGAATGCGAACGCATCGTGGGCGGGCCATGCCGGTGCGCCGATGGTGGCGATCGCCTCGTCGCGTGCGATCCAGCGCAGCGGCGTGCCGCGACCGCGCGGAGCCGGGAGGTCGTCGCGGTAGGCGGGCGCCAGGGGATTGCAGGAGAACGCATGCTTGATGTCGGTGAGCAGCAGCTCCTGGTGCTGCTGCTCGTGGTGCGTGCCTAGCAGCAGCACGCGTGCAGCGTCGTCATCCAGGTCGCCGGCGGCCAGGCGCGCGGCGATGCGTGCGTCGACCGCGTGCCGGTAATCGAGCACCGTCGGCAACGTGGGCCGCGACAGCAGCCCGCGCGCGGGCCGCGCATGCATCGGGCCGACGCTCTGGTAATAGCTGTTGAACAGGTAGTCCCACTGCGCGTCGACCGGTCGGTAGCCGGCGCGGGCACCCAGCACGAAGCGCTCGAAGAACCACGTGGTGTGCGCGAGGTGCCACTTGGCCGGACTGGCGTCGGCCATGCTCTGCACCATGGCGTCCTCGGCGGAGATCGGTGCCGCCAGCGCGAGGCTGGTGGCGCGCACATGGGCATAACGCCGGCCCAGCTCGACGTGGTCGGGCACGGGCGCGGTTGCAGGGGGCGACGGCGCCGACGGGCGGCGCGATTGCTGGGGATCGGCAGGCATCGTCAAAGGATTGTGCAGTGCCGGCGAAGACCGGGTGATTGCTCACCATGCGATCGGCGTGCCGTCCCAGGCGAAGAAGCCACCACTGTCGGCTGGCGTGCGCGCGGCGATGACCGCCAGCAGCGCCGCGGCGGCGGCGTCGGGCGCGAACAGGCGCCCCGGCGGCAAGCCGGCCTGGAACGGCGCTGAGAGCGCGGTGTCCACGGTGCCCGGATGCAGCAGCAGGCAGGTGGCGCGTGGATGGGTCCGCCGCAGTTCGATGGCCCAGGTGTGCAGCAGCTGGTTCTGCGCGGCTTTCGCCGCCCGGTAGGCGTACCAGCCGCCGCTGCGGTTGTCGCCGATCGAGCCCACCCGCGCGGACAGCGAGGCGAACGTGGCGGGCTGCGCGCGCGGCAGCAGCGGATGCAATGCCTGCGCCAACAGGATCGGCGAAAAGGCGTTGAGCGCGAAGCTGCGCTCGAGCGCGGCGCGGGTCACGGCGGCCAGCGATTTCTCGGGACGCAGCCCGTCGTCGTGCAGCACGCCGGCGGCGTTGATGACCAGGTGCAGCGCGGCGCCATGGCCACGCACGCGGCCCGCCAGCGTGGCGAGGTGGTCGTCGTCGGTGATGTCGATGGCATGGCGCTGCAGCCGCGTCCCGTGTCGCGTCGCCAGCGCCGCCAGCCCGGGCGCCACCTCGGCATGGCGCGCGACTGCATGCACGCAGGCCACGTCACTGCGCTGCAGCAGCGCCGTGGCCAGCGCCAGTCCGATGCCGCGGCTGGCACCGGTGACCAGCGCCTGCGCCGGGCACTGCAGGCCCTGCAGCAAGGCCGGTTGCGTGTCCATCAGGCGGCCCGCGCGTGCCCGGCGGCCAGCAGGTCCAGCGCCACCGCTTCCGCCGCCTTGATGCCATCC
>DATINB010000107.1:0-2826 GCA_035474775.1 Luteimonas sp. | reverse complement strand
GCCGTGCCGACCGTCCGATTCCGGAGAACGAGCGCAAGAAGATCGCGTTGTTCTGCAACATCCGCCCCGAGCGCGTCATCGCCGCGCTGGACGTGGACAACATCTACCAGGTTCCGCTCAGCTACCACGAGGAAGGCTTCGACGTGGCGCTGGTCGAGGTGGGCGGCACCGTCGGCGACATCGAATCGCTGCCGTTCCTGGAAGCGCTGCGCCAGCTGCGCACCGAGCGCGGTGCCGACAACACGCTGTTCCTGCACCTGACGCTGGTGCCGTTCATCGCCGCCGCCGGCGAACTCAAGACCAAGCCGACCCAGCACTCCGTCAAGGAGCTGCGCTCGATCGGCATCCAGGCCGACGTGCTGCTGTGCCGCAGCGAGCAGCCGTTGCCGGACGGCGAGCGGCGCAAGATCGCCTCGTTCACCAATGTTTCCGAGAAGGCGGTGATCTCGGCCGTCGACCTCGACAACATCTACAAGATCCCGATGTGGCTGCACGAGCAGGGGCTCGACCAGCTGGTGGTGGAGCGCCTGCGCCTGCAGGACAAGGCCGCGCCGGTCGCGGACCTGTCGGAATGGGAAGCGGTGGTGGATGCCACCGAGCGGCCCGTCGACGAAGTGGTGATCGCAGTGGTCGGCAAGTACGTCGACCACAAGGACGCCTACAAGTCGGTGGGCGAGGCGCTCAAGCACGGCGGTCTGCGCCAGCGCACCAAGGTCACGCTGCAGTGGGTGGAATCGCAGGACGTCGAACGCGACGGCGCCGCCGTCGCGCTGGCGGGCGTCGACGGCATCCTGGTCCCCGGCGGCTTCGGCGATCGCGGGTTCGAAGGCAAGGTGCTGACCGCGCGCCATGCGCGCGAGACCGGCGTGCCGTACTTCGGCATCTGCTACGGCATGCAGGCGGCGGTGGTCGACATCGCGCGGAACGTCGCCGGCCTCGAGGGCGCCAACAGCACCGAGAACGACCGCCAGGCGGCGCATCCGGTGATCGGGCTGATCACCGAGTGGCGGACCCAGGCCGGCGATCTCGAGCGCCGCACCGAAGGCGGCGACCTCGGCGGCACCATGCGCCTGGGCCTGCAGGAGCAGCGACTCAAGCCCGGCAGCCGGGCGCGTGCCATCTATGGCCAGGACGTGGTCGGCGAGCGCCATCGCCACCGGTACGAATTCAACAACCGCTACCGCAGCCAGCTCGAGGACGCCGGGCTGGTGATCTCGGCCAAGTCGATGGACGACCTGCTGGTGGAGATGGTGGAACTGCCCGAGCACCCATGGTTCATCGCCTGCCAGGCGCATCCGGAGTTCCTGTCCACGCCGCGCCACGGACACGCGCTGTTCATCGGTTTCGTGCGCGCCGCGCGCGAGCACAAGGCCAGCGCCGGCCAGGGCGGCCGTCTGCTGCAGGAGGCACGGGCATGAGGTTGTGCGGATTCGAGGTCGGCCTGGACCGGCCGTTCTTCCTCATCGCGGGGCCCTGCGTGGTCGAGTCCGAGCAGCTGCAGCTCGACGTCGCCGGCCAGCTCAAGGCGATCACCGGGGAGCTGGGCATCAATTTCATCTTCAAGTCCAGCTTCGACAAGGCCAACCGCACCTCCGGTACCGCGTTCCGCGGTCCCGGCATGGAGGAAGGCCTGCGCGTGCTGGCCGAGGTCAAGCGCCAGCTGGGCGTGCCGGTGCTCACCGACGTGCACGAATACACGCCGATGGACGAAGTGGCGAGCGTGGTCGACGTGCTGCAGACGCCGGCGTTCCTCGTGCGCCAGACCGACTTCATCACCAAGGTCTGCGCGGCCGGCAAGCCGGTGAACATCAAGAAGGGCCAGTTCCTGTCACCGTGGGACATGAAGCCGGTGGTGGACAAGGCCAGGGCGACCGGCAACCCGGACATCATGGTCTGCGAGCGCGGCGCGAGCTTCGGCTACAACAACTTGGTCAGCGACATGCGCTCGCTGGCGGTGATGCGTGATACCGGTTGCCCGGTGGTGTTCGACGCCACCCATTCGGTCCAGCTGCCTGGTGGGCAGGGCACGTCGAGCGGCGGGCAGCGCGAGTTCGTGCCGGTCCTGGCGCGCGCGGCGATCGCCGTGGGCGTGGCCGGCGTGTTCATGGAAACCCACCCGGATCCCGCCAAGGCCCTGAGCGACGGCCCCAATGCATGGCCGCTGGCGAAGATGCGCGGCCTGCTCGAAACCATGCTCGAACTCGACCAGGTGACCAAGCGGCACGGGTTCGCGGAGGCGTCGCTCTGAGCACCGCGCCGACGCGCGGCGGTGCCGGCGCCGGGCCGTGCAATCCCTGACGCGTAGCTGTCCACGCCACACCCGCTTCGATCCGCACCCGCTTCCGCCGCAACGTTCCGATCCGCAACCGCTCCACGCTGCCTCACTCCAACTGCACGGACCCCTGCACCGATGACCACGATCACCCGCATCCACGCCCGCGAGATCCTCGACAGCCGCGGCAATCCCACGCTGGAAGCCGAGGTCACGCTGGACGACGGCAGCTTCGGGCGCGCGATGGTGCCCTCGGGCGCGTCGACCGGCAGCAAGGAGGCGGTGGAGCTGCGCGACGGCGACCGCATGCGCTACGGCGGCAAGGGCGTGCGCCAGGCGGTGGGCCACGTCAACGGCGCCATTGCGCAGGCGCTCGCGGGCTTCGACGCCGCCGACCAGGCCGGCCTGGACAAGCGCCTGGTCGATCTCGACGGCACCGAGAACAAGGGTCGCCTCGGCGCCAATGCGCTGCTCGGCGTGTCGCTGGCCAACGCGCACGCGCTGGCGGCATCCCGGCGCGTGCCGCTGTGGAAGTCGCTGGCCGGGGACCGCGA
>DATINB010000106.1:0-2606 GCA_035474775.1 Luteimonas sp. | reverse complement strand
GCCGTCGTCGGCCACGGTGATCGCGACCTGTCCGTCCGACGGGCGCGCACGGATCCACACCGTGCCACCGCCGGTGCGCGGCTCGAGCCCGTGCTTGATCGCGTTCTCGACCAGCGTCTGCAGCATCATCGGCGGCAACGGCGTGGCACGCAGCGCCTCCGGCACGTCGACCTGCACGGCCAGGCGCGGGCCCATGCGGATCTTCATGATCTCCAGGTACGCGAGCGCGCGCTCGAGTTCGGCACCCAGCGTGGATTGCGCGGCATCCGCACGGGGCAGCGAATGGCGCAGGTACTGGATCAGGTGGCCCAGCATCTGGTCGGCACGCGGCGGGTCGCTGCGCGCCAGCAACTGCGCACTGGCCAGGGTGTTGTAGAGGAAGTGCGGTTCCACCTGCGCGTGCAGCAGGCCGAGGCGGGCCACGGCGAGTTCCTTTTCGGTCGCCGTCTGCGCGGCGGCGGCGGTCTCGCTGCGCCGGCAGTCGGCGATCCGGCGGGTGATCGCGCGGCTGATGGCTTCGGCGTTCTGGTAGTTGCTGCCGTCGTCGACCAGGAACCAGTCCGTCCAGGCCGGCAGCGCGGGCTCGCAGATCAGGGTCACGCTGGCGCTGCCCGGGCTCGGCGCCACCATGGCGAGGATGCGATCGCCTGGTTGCGGGAACGTGGTGAGGTCATGCAGGCGTGAGAGCAGACCCTGATCGTGGGTCACCGGCCGCATGACGCGCGCACTGGCCTGCAGGCTGTCGCGCGCGCTCTCCACCTGCCGGATGCGCGGCAGTTCGCGGATCGCGGCCTCGAGCAGGTCGAAGGCGGTGCCCGCCTCGAGTGGAATCTCGATCTGGCGGCGCTGCCGGTTGCCCAGCGTGCCGCGGTCGATGCGTCCGGCGATCAGCCGCACGCGGCCGATATGCGAGATCGCCCCGGTGATGGCCAGCGCCATCGTCAGCATCCCCAGCGCCACCACCGGCCATTCCAGGCGTCCAGCAATGGAAGCTCCGACCACAGGCCGGCGAACAGCAGGATCGCCAGGAACCAGGCCAGCGCAATGCGGAAGACGAAGAAAAAGCTCTTGATCACGGGTCGTGCCGGTGGGTGACGTGCGGCGGAGCATAGACACCGGGGCCCGGCGGACGGCCGCCGTGCGACGAAACCCCGCCTGCGGGCGACGAAGCGCGGTTTCCGCGCCACGGTCGTCAGCGCCACGGAGGGGCGACAGGCGCGCGTGCGCGCGCAGCACGCGTCCCCCTGCGGCCGGCGACCGACGCGGCGGGCGCTGCCATGCTGCCGGCCCACGCGGGGGGGCGGGTCCCCGCGCACGACATGCAGCGTTTCGCCCCACGGGGACGACAGGACATCCGTGCCATGGTGCAATGCACCATCCACGTTCGAGGCAGCCCCATGGAGGCACGAGGTGCACCGGCCCGGCCCGGACACGACACGCTGATCCTGTTCGCACTCGCGCTCGGTGGCTTCGCCATCGGCACCAGCGAGTTCGCGATGATGGGCCTGATGCCGAACCTGGTGCGCGGGCTGGCCGTCACCGAGCCGCAGGTCGGGCACCTGATCAGTGCCTATGCGCTGGGCGTGGTGGTCGGCGCGCCGCTGCTGGCGATCCTCGGCGCGCGCCTGCCGCGGCGCACGCTGCTGCTGGCGCTGATGGCGTTCTATGCGCTGGGCAACCTGGCCACCGCGCTGGCGCCAGGCTATGGCGCGATGCTCGCCTTCCGCTTCATCGCCGGGCTGCCGCATGGGGCCTATTTCGGCGTGGCGATGCTGGTCGCCGCCTCGCGGGCGCCGCCGCACCAGCGTGGCACCGCGATGAGCCGCGTGCTGCTGGGCCTGTCGATCGCGATCCTGGTCGGCAACCCGCTGGCCACCTGGATGGGCCAGGCGTTGAGCTGGCGCTGGACCTTCGGCGTGGTGGCGGCTCTGGCCCTGGTGACCGCGGCGATGGTCGCCTGGCAGTTGCCACCGGATCCCGACGAGCGGGTGCAGTCGCCGCTGCGCGAGTTGCGCGACTTCAACAGCACCCAGGTGTGGCTGGCCCTGGCCACCGGCGCGATCGGCTTCGCCGGCATGTTCTGCGTGTTCAGCTACCTGGCACCGACGGTGGTGGAGGTGACCGGGATGGCCGAGTCATGGATCCCGGTGGCGCTGGCGGCGTTCGGACAGGGCGCGATCATCGGCAACCTCGCCGGCGGCTGGCTGGTCGACCGCATGCAGTTCCGCGCCGCGGCAGTGGTGCTGGCCTGGTCGGTGGCGGTGCTGCTGCTGTTCCCGCTGGCTGCACGTTCGGCGTGGACGCTGCTGCCGGCCGTGGTGGCGCTGGGCACGATGGGCGCGCTGGCGCCGGTGCTGCAGGCGCGGCTGATGGACGTGGCGCGGGGCGCCCAGACCCTCGCGGCCGCATCCAACCACGCCGCATTCAATGCCGCCAACGCGTTGGGGCCATGGCTGGGTGGCCTGGCCATCGGCGCCGGCTTCGGGTGGACCGCGACGGGGTACGTGGGCGCCGCGACCGCGGTGGGCGGATTGCTGGTGTATGCCTGGGCGCGCCGTGCCGAACGCCACGCGGCGGTCGGCACGGCGGCCTGAGCGGCCGCTACA
>DATINB010000105.1:0-3279 GCA_035474775.1 Luteimonas sp. | reverse complement strand
GCCCGTCCCCGGCGCCGGCGCCAAGGGCTCCCCGCGCGCCACGAGGGCGGCGATGCCGAGGTCGCCGGTGACGTTGACGGTGGTGCGGCACATGTCGAGGAAATGGTTCACGCCCAGCACCAGGCCGATGCCTTCGGCGGGTACGCCGACCATGGTGCAGATCAGCGCCACCACCGGCAGCGAGCCGGAGGGCACGCCGGCAGTGCCGATGCCGCCGAGGATGCAGACCAGCATCACCATGACCTGCTGCCAGATCGACAGCTCCACACCGAAGAACTGCGCCAGGAAGATCACCGTGACGCCCTCGAACAGCGCGGTGCCGTTCTGGTTGGCGGTGGCGCCGATGGTGAGCACGAAGCGCGAGACCTGCTTCGGCAGGCCGAGGTTCTGGTCGGCGATGCGCAGCGCGGTGGGCAGCGTGGCGTTGCTGGACGCGGTGCTGAACGCCATCAGCATGGCTTCCTGCACGCTGCGGAAGAACGCCAGCGGCGAGTAGCCGCCCACGTACTTCAGCGCCAGCGAATAGACCACGCCCATGTGGATCGCCAGCGCACCCACGACCACCAGCACGTAGGCGCCGAGGCGCAGCAGCAGGTCCCAGCCGAACAGCACCGCGAGGTTGAACATGAAGCAGAACACCGCGCACGGCGCCAGCCGGATCACCAGCCCGATCAGCGTCATCGACACCTCGAACAGGCCTTCGATCGCCCGCTTCAGGGTGTCGATGGCGGGCGATGCCCGGCTCATCACGATGCCGATGCCGAACATCAGCGCGAAGAACATCAGCGCCAGGATGTTGGCGTTGCTGGACGCCGCGCCGACCACGTTCTGCGGCACGATGGCCAGCAGCATGTCCATGCCCCTGGGCTGCTCGGTGCTGTCGCGCACGATCGCCTGGGTGCGTTCGGCGCCCTCGGCGAGCAGCTGCTGTGCGAGCGCCGGGTCGACACCGGCACCCGGCTTGAACGCGTTCACCATCACCAGGCCGAGCAGCACCGCGACGGCGGAGAGTGCGACCGTGTACGCGAGCGTGCGCCAGCCGATGCGCCCCAGCGCGCGGATGTCGCCCATCTCCGAAACGCCCACCACCAGCGCCGAGAACAGCAGCGGCACGATCAGCATGAAGATGAGGCTCAGGAACAGGGTCGAGAACGGTTGGGTGACCCAGGTGGTGACCGCCTGCACCCACCCGGCGTCGCTGCCGATCCCGTAATGCACCAGCAGGCCCAGCGCCAGGCCGACCACGAAGCCGATGGCGATCTTCCAGTGCAACGGCATGCGCCGACGGTCGCCTGCGGTCGGCTCGCTCATGCCGGGTGTCCCTGTCGTGTGGTCGCCGGAGCTTAGCAAAGGGCGGCATTGCGCCCGGCGGCGGCGCGCCGCCATCGTGCAGGCGCCATCCCGGCATGCCGCGCTGCGTGCGCGGCACCCGACGGGCGCTCAGTAGGGCTCGCGCGAGCCTGGATACAGTGGCGCGAGCAGCCCCGCATCGGCGTCGCGCGCCGACCGGACGCGCGGGCCGCCCTTGAATGCCGCGCGCAGGCTGGCACGTGCCCGCGCGACATCACCCCCGCCCCACCGGGCCTGTTGCAGCTGCGCGAGCGCCCCGCGCTGCACCGGATCATCGAGCCTGGCCGCGAGCGACTCGAGGTCGCGCTGTGGAGGCCAGGTGGCCGCGCAGAGGGCAGCGCCGACGTCGTCGAGGTCGCCTGCGTCGAGGACGCGCGCGAAGTCACGGTCCGACCAGCGCGGCATCGGTGGCGGCAGGTCGGAAGCCTTGCGCACGGCGGCAGGGGTCGGCGCATCGCCCTTGCCCCGGGTCAGCGCCCACATCAACGTCGCCAGCCACAGGAACGCGAAGACCACGGTGGCCAACGCCCAGGGCGCCACCTCGCCCTGCACGCCGGGGACGCGGATCCGCCGCTCGCCATCGGGGGCAGTGGCGGAGGCACCGTCACCGGCATCGGCATCCGCACGTCCTGCGCTGGTCGCCTTGGCAGGGGCCACGTCCAGCGTCAGCGCGGCGACCGACGCCGTGCGCGCCGCGGCCGCATCGACGTCCCACCACGCCAGCGCCGGACCGGTCACGCGCAGCGATCCGGCGCGCGCCGGCACCACCGAGAACCTGCGCGTGACACGGACCTTGGGTCGCCCGGCATCGAAGGTTTCCTCCACCTGCGGCGGCTCGGCGAAGACCTGGGCGCCATCGCCCGCTTCCAGTTCGAGCGCCGGCAACTGGGTGGCATTGGCCCCATCGGCCTCCGCCTGCAGCACCACCGCGGTGGCCTCGCCGGCGCGTGCGGCGCGCGGCGGGTCGACGAACGCCAGCGACAGCGCGCGCAGCGGCAACCAGGGCTGTCGCGCGGCCGGTGGCACCGCGCGCACCGTCAGCACGCGCTGCGGTCCCACCGCGGACAACGCGCGCTGGCCGTCGCCGAAGAATTCATCGAAGAAACCACCGACGCCACGGCCCACGAACCGTGCCGGCGGAATCACCAGGCGACCGCTGCGTTCCGGCACCAGCAGATAGTGGCGCTCCACCACCGTGTAGCGTCGGCCGCCGATGGCACGGTCGAACTGGAGGTCGCTGCCGATGCGCTGGATGGCTGCGCCGTCGGGCGCCGGCTGGTCGAGCTGGCCCGAGACGAGCTGCGTGGCGTAGTACAGCCGCACGACATAGCCGACCGCCTGCTGCACGTACGGCGCACCGTGGTCGATGTCCGCCTCGATGAAGACCACGCCACCGGCGCGGGCTGGCAGCCCCGCGGTGACGGTGATCGACAGCGCCTGCGTCCGCGCTGCACCCACCGCCAGCGAGGGCACCGTCACCGTCCCCTCGCGTCGTGGCTGCAGCGCCACGGCGTAGAGCATGGTTTCGTCGGCGCTGCCGCCGTTGAGCGTGAACTGGCGCCGGCTGCTGCGCCCACTGAGCTCGAAATCGCGGGTGAGCGGCGAGAAATCGGGGGCGCCGGCAGCGACCTGGTCGGTCTCGATGTTGAGCGTGGCGGTTTCGCCGAGCGCGACGCGGTCGCGGTCGAGCCACGCGCGCGTCGCTGCCGTGGCGCTGCCGGCGACCAGCAGCAGGGTGGCCAGCAGCGCGGCGAGGAAGGAACGGGGGTCGTTCATGGTGCCGCGTCTGCTCCGGATCGTTGACGACGTTCGTGTTCAAGCATGAACTTGGCGCGCAGCAGGCCGCCCGGGTCGTCGGGGATGCGCTGCAACCACGCCGCATTGGCCTGGCGGCGCTCGCGCTCGGCCGGGGTTTGCGCAGGCCTCGGC
>DATINB010000104.1:0-2249 GCA_035474775.1 Luteimonas sp. | reverse complement strand
TGGGCGATGTAGGCATTGGCACCGAAGATGATCGCCGCGCCAATCGCGGTCCAGCGATCGATCGCCTCGTCGAACAGCAGGTAGCCGAACAGGGCGACCACCGGCAGCTGCATGAAGCTGATCGGGGTCAACGCCGAGACGTCGCCGAGCTTGAGTGCCCGGGTCCACAGCATGTGGCCGCCGGTGCCGAGGAACCCGGCCGCGGCCACCCACAGCCAGGTCATCCCGCGCGGCCACTCCCAGACGAACAGCGCCGGAAGCAGCGACATCGGCACCCACAGCAGGGTGGTGTAGATCACGATGCGGTCGGCGGGCTCGGTGGCCGAGAGTTGCTTGATCTGGATGGCCACGACGCCCGACAGCACGGCGCCGCAGAGCGCCACCAGCGTGCCGGCGCTGAAGTCGCCACTGCCGGGCCGCACGATGACCAGCACCCCGAGGAAGCCGAGCGCGACCGCCGTCCAGCGCCGCGCGCGCACCTGCTCGTGCAGGAACACCACGGCGGCGATGGTGACGAAGATCGGGGTGGAGTAGGTCAGCGCCACCGCCTGCGCCAGCGGCAGGTGGCCGATGGCCCAGAACCCGCAGAACATCGACAGCACGCCGATCACGCAGCGCACGAAGTAGCGTGGCAGCTGGGTGGTCGCTAGCAGCGACGGCCCATGCCGCAGGAGCAGCGGCAGCGCGGCCACCAGCCCGAAGAAATTGCGGAAGAAGGCGATCTCGAAGGTGTGCAGGGTGGCCGATGCCAGCCGGATGGCGACCGCCATCAACGCGAACAGCAGCGTGCTGCCGACCATCAGCCAGGCTGCGCGCCGGTGCGCGCGGGCAGGGGTCACCAGCATGCGCCGACGATCCGCGGTTCGGGTTGCAGGGCCACGCCGAACCGGTCCTGGACCGAGGCGGCGATGCGACGCGCCAGGGCCAGCAGGTCGCGCCCCTGCGCCCCGCCGTGGTTTACCAGCACCAGTGCATGGGTGGCCGAGACGCCGGCGTCGCCGTCGCGGTGGCCTTTCCAGCCGCAGGCGTCGATGAGCCAGGCCGCCGACAGCTTGCTTCGCCCATCCGCCGCCCCGAACACCGGCATTCCGGGGTGCGTCGCCAGCAATTGCCGCGCCTGCGCGCCCGGCACCACCGGGTTCTTGAAGAAGCTGCCGGCATTGCCGATCACCGCCGGGTCGGGCAGCTTGCGCCGGCGGATCCGGCACACGGCATCGGCCACGTCGGCGGCCGAACGCGTGGAGCCGGGCGCTGCGGCGAGTTCGTCGCGCAGGCCCGCGTAGTCGAGGACCAGCACCGGTTCGCGCGACAGCGCGAACTCGACCGCCGTGACCAGCCAGCGATCGGGTTCGCGCTTGAAGCGGCTGTCGCGATAGCCGAACCCGCACGCCTCGCGCGACAGCCGCACCATGCGCCGCGTGTCCCTGTCCCACGCCTCCACCTCGTGCACGCGGCTGTCCAGCTCCACGCCGTAGGCGCCGATGTTCTGGATCGGCGACGCGCCCACCGTGCCCGGAACCAGCGCCAGGTTCTCGAGCCCACCGAGACCCAGCGCCAGGCTGCGCAGCACGCAGGCATGCCAGCCGGCGCCGGCCTCGGCGCGGAACACCACGTGGCGGGGGTCGCGCTCGGCCACGATCGCCATCGCGTCGGCACGGATCGAGAGCAGCACCGCGTCGGGGTCGGCCGCGAACAGCAGGTTGCTGCCGCTGCCGAGCGGCATCAGGGACGCCTCGCGCAGTCGGTCGGAGCCCAGCAGCGCGGGAATCGCCTGCAGCGTGTCCACCTCGACCAGCAGGCGCGCGCGCGCCGGCACGCCGAAGGTGTTGCGCCCGCGCAGGTCGGCGTCCTCGACCAGGCGGTAACCCGCGCCGCCGGCTTCGGGTGGCACGGTCATCGGTTGGGCAGGTTGCCGCGGCTGGGCGCTTCCTTGCGCCGGCGGATCGCCTCGACGCATTCGCCGACCAGCGCCGGTCCGCGATAGATGAGGCCCGTGTAGGTCTGCACCAGCGTCGCCCCTGCCGCCATCTTCTTGGCGGCGTCGGCGCCGGACAGGATGCCGCCCACGCCGATCAGCGGGATGTGGTCGGGCAGCCGCGTGCGCAGCATGCGCAGCACCGCGGTCGCCTTGTTCATCAGCGGTGCGCCGGACAGGCCGCCGCTCTGGCCGGCAAGGGGCTCGTTCGGGATCGCCGTACGCGCAATCGTCGTGTTGGTGGCGATGACGCCATCGACTTCCAGGTCGCCCA
>DATINB010000103.1:0-9547 GCA_035474775.1 Luteimonas sp. | reverse complement strand
AAAGCAGGATGCCGGGCCGCACCATGTCCAGGTGCGTGCCGGGCGCATGCAGCACGGCACCGGAATTGGCCAGGTGCCGCATCGGCATGGGGGCGCCGATGCGGTCGAAATGCGCGCAGGCATCGAGGAACCGTGCGAGCTGCACGGCGGTCATGGCGGCGGTGGGCTCGTCGGAACAGGCGAGGTGCGAATAGATGCCCTTGACCGCGCACCATGGCGAGGCCACCGCGGCCTCGATGAAGGCCGCCGACGAGCGCGCGTGCACGCCGATGCGTTCCATGCCGGTGTCGATCTTGAGGTGGACCACCGCGCGCCGGCCGAGCGCCATGGCCGCGGCTTCCACCTGGCGCAGCTTGTCGAGCGACGACACCGTGACCTCGAGGTCGTGCGCGATGAAGAGCGCGGCCTGGGGGCCGAAGATGCCGCCCATCACCAGGATCGGCACGCGCACCCCGGCGCGGCGGAGGGCGATGCCTTCCTCCACGAACGCCACCCCGAGCTGGTCCACGCCATGCGCCTCCAGGTGGCGCGCCACCGGCAGCAGGCCATGCCCGTAGGCATTGGCCTTGACCACCGCCATCACCGGCACCTGAACGTGTGCGCGGATCGCATGCAGGTTGTCCGCGATGCACCCGAGGTCCACCACGATCCGGGTCGGCCGCCCGTCGACCGAGATCGTCACGGGCGCCTCCCTGCACGGGGCAGACGGGGTGCTGTCGGGGAAGTGGCCATGGCCGGATTGTAGGGACTCGGCCAGGCCGCCCGCGCTACTCGAAGGCACCCACCGAATCGTGGCTGAGGTTGTCGAAGCGCGTGTACTCGCCGAAGAACTTCAGCTTGACGGAGCCGGTCGGCCCGTTGCGCTGCTTGCCGATGATGATCTCGGCCAGGCCCTTGTCCGGCGAATTGTCCTTGTTGTAGTACTCGTCGCGGTAGATGAAGACGATCTCGTCGGCATCCTGCTCGATCGCACCCGACTCGCGCAGGTCGGCCATCACCGGGCGCTTGTCGGCGCGTGTTTCCAGCGAACGGTTGAGCTGCGACAGGGCCACGACCGGCACGTTGAGTTCCTTGGCCAGGCCTTTCAGCGATCGCGAGATCTCGGAGATCTCGGTGGCGCGGTTCTCGCTGTTGCCGGGCACCGCCATCAGCTGCAGGTAGTCGATCACGATCAGGCCGAGGTCGTGCTCGCGCTTGAGGCGACGCGACTTGGCACGCAGCACGTCGGGCGACAGCGCCGGCGTGTCGTCGATGAAGATCTTGGTTTCCTTGAGCATGCGGATCGCGCTGGTCACCCGGCTCCAGTCCTCGTCCTCGAGCTGGCCGGTGCGCAGCCGGGTGGCGTTGACGCGCCCGTTGGACGAGATCAGGCGCAACGCGAGCTGGCTGGCCGACATCTCCATCGAGAACACCGCGACCGCCTTCTTGGTCTTGATCGCGGCGTACTCGGCGATGTTCAGCGCCAGCGTGGTCTTGCCCATCGCCGGCCGCGCGGCCAGGATCACCAGGTCGGTGGGCTGCAACCCCGCGGTCATCTCGTCGAACTCGGTGTAGCCGGTGGGAAGGCCGGTGATGCCGCCCCCGTTGGCATAGCGTGTCTGCAGCACGTCGAAGGCTTCGGCCATCGCCGTGTTCACCGGCACGAAGTCGGTGCGTCCGCGCGAGCCGGCCTCGGCGATCGCGAACACATCCTGCTCGGCCTTGGACAGGATCTCGCTGCTGTCGCGACCCTCGGGCTGGAAGCCGTCGTTGACGATCCCGGTGCCCACCTCGATCAGGTGCCGCAGGATCGCCTTGTCGCGCACGATGTCGGCATAGGCCACGATGTTGGCCGCCGACGGCGTGGTGCTGGCCAGCTCGATCAGGTACGCGCCACCGGCGACCTGTTCGACCAGGCCCTGCGATTCGAACCACTCGCCCAGCGTCACCGCATCGAACGGCCTGCTTTTCTCGGCCAGTTCGCGGATGGCGCGATAGATCAGCTGGTGGTCGCGGCGGTAGAAGTCCCCTTCCACCAGGTGGTCGGCGATGCGGTCGAAGGCCTCGGGTGCCAGCATCAGCCCACCCAGCACCGCCTGCTCGGCTTCCACCGACTGCGGCGGCACGCGCAGCTGCTCGATGCGCGCATCGCTGCGCGATTCGGGAGTGAAACGGGGCCGGACGGGGCGCAGGGACATCGGGTCGTTGCTTCCTGGGTGCACGCGGCAACGGATGCGCCGGCAACTCCACATGCTAGGCCGTGGCGCTGTGGACAGGCGACGGAGCAAGCTGTGGATAACTGAAAAGGTTGTAGGCCATCTCCGTCGCGGCGATTGCGACGGGCGCGACCGGCGTGCAGGCGTGGCCGTGCCAGAACGACGGAAGGCGCCTCGCGGCGCCTTCCGTGGTCGACGCTTCCCGGCCGGGGTCAGGCGGCTTCGGGCGCCACGATCACCTTGACGGTGGTCTCGGCATCGGCGTGCAGGTGCACCACCACGTCGAACTCGCCGATGTGGCGGAACGCGCCCTCGCCCATCACCACCTCCGACTTCTCGACCGGCATGCCGTGCTTGGTCAGCGCTTCGGCGATGTCGCGCGGACCGACCGAACCGTACAGCTTGCCCTCGGTGGACGCGTTGGCGTAGATGGTGACGCTTGCACCTTCGAGCTTGGTCAGGCGCTCGGTGGCCTGCGCGCGGTTGGCCTCCGCCTTGGCCTCGTACTCGGCGCGGCGCGCCTCGAAGTCGGCCAGGTTGCGCGCCGTGGCCGGCACCGCCTTGCCCTGCGGGACGAGGAAGTTGCGGCCGAAGCCCGGCTTGACGTCGACCTTGTCGCCGAGGTTGCCGAGGTTGGTGACTTTCTGCAGCAGGATCAGTTGCATGATGGTGTTCCCGTGCCCCGCGGGGCATTGTTCGTTAGCGTCGCGAGCCGCGACGCAACTGGTGGCTGTCCGAACGGACGGTGCGGCGACGGCAGGCGACAGTCGCCCGCGCGACGCTTACAGGTTGTGGTTGTCGGTGTACGGGATCAGCGCGAGGAAACGCGCGCGCTTGACCGCGGTCGCCAGCTGGCGCTGGTACTTCGCCTTGGTGCCGGTGATGCGGCTGGGCACGATCTTGCCGTTCTCGGTGATGTTCTGGCGCAGGGTGTTGAGATCCTTGTAGTCGATCTCTTTCACGCCCTCGGCGGTGAACTTGCAGAACTTGCGGCGGCGGAAGAACTTGGACATGGGGTTCGCTCCTGGTGGCGTGATCAGGCGGCTTCGGCGGCGTCGCCGGCCGGGGATTCGTCGGACGTCGAGGCGGCATCGCCTTCCTCGTCACGACGGCGGGGGCGATCGCCACGCTCCGGACGGTCCGGCTTGTCCGGCTTCTCGTCCTTGTTCTTCATGATCAGCGACTGCTCGGTGTCCGCGTCCTCGCGGCGCATCACCAGGTGGCGCAGCACGGCGTCGTTGAAGCGGAAGCCTTCCACGAGCTCGGTGAGCGCGGCCTGCTCGACCTCGATGTTGAGGAGCACGTAGTGCGCCTTGACCAGGTTGTCGATCGGGTACGCCAGCTGGCGCCGGCCCCAGTCTTCCAGGCGGTGGATCTTGCCGTTGCCGGCCTCGATCAGCGACTTGTAGCGCTCGACCATGGCCGGCACCTGCTCGCTCTGGTCCGGATGGACCATGAACACGACTTCGTAATGACGCATGTTGGTTCCTCGTGGATATCGGCTGGCGCGCGCGGCGCCGCCGGGGCAGCTCCCCGGCGTCCGGTCCGGACGCGGTGGAGCAAGGTCTTCCCGGTTGCGGGAAGCCGGCAAGTATGGCAGCACGCCAGCCGCGGTGGCAAACCGGGCGCGCCCATCCCGGAGCAGGCCTGCGCCGAGCGTCGGGCCGGCACCCGGGTCAGGGCGCCGTGGCCGCCCCGGCCGGCAGCGCCTGCTGCTCCGCGATCCAGGCGTCGATCCTGGTGTCCAGGATCTGC
Organism: Luteimonas sp.; assembly: GCA_035474775.1. Classification (GTDB taxonomy): domain Bacteria; phylum Pseudomonadota; class Gammaproteobacteria; order Xanthomonadales; family Xanthomonadaceae; genus Luteimonas. The sequence continues at coordinate 5,597 of DATINB010000103.1, read as the reverse complement.
AGCGGGACCGAACCCGTCGCCAGCACTGCATCGTTGAAATCACGCAGGTCGAAGCGCGGTCCAAGCGCCTTCGAGGCGCGATCGCGCAGCTCGGAGATCTTCAGCTGTCCGATCTTGTAGGCCAGCGCCTGCCCGGGCCAGCTGATGTAGCGGTCGACCTCGTTGACCACGTCCTGGCGGGTCTTGGGCGCATTGGCCATGAAGTACTCGATCGCACGCTCCCGGCTCCAGCCGCGGCTGTGCATGCCCGTATCCACCACCAGCCGCACCGCCCGCCACATGTCGTAGGCCAGCTGGCCCATGCGGTCATAGGGATCGGCGTACAGGCCCATGTCGTAACCCAGTCGCTCCGCGTACAGGCCCCAGCCTTCGCCGTAGGCAGTGAAATAACCGACGCGACGGAATCGCGGCACGTCATCCAGTTCCAGCCCGCGCGCGAACTGGAAGTGGTGCCCCGGCACCGCTTCATGCAGCGAGAGCGCCAGCATTTCCCATTTCGGACGCGCCTCGGGCTTGTACAGGTTGACGTAGTAATAGCCCGGGCGGCTGCCGTCGACCGCGCCCGGCTGGTAGTACGCGGTGGTGGTGTCCGGCGCGATGTTGTCCGGGATCGGACGCACGCCGTAGGGCTGGCGCGGGATCATCTTCGAAATCTTGACCAGCTCCGGATCGATCCGCTTCGACAGCGCCTGGTAGGCCTCCAGCAATGCCGCCGGCGACGCGTGGAAGTACTTCGGATCCGTGCGCAGGTGTTCGAAGAACGCGGCCATGTCGCCGTCGAACCCGACCTCGACGCGGATCGCCTCCATCTCCCCGCGGATGCGCGCGACTTCCCGCAGGCCGATCGCGTGGATGGCATCCGCGCCGAGCTCGGTGGTGGTGTACTCCGCGGCCAGGAAGTCGTAGTACGCGCGGCCATCCGGCAGGTCCGCGGCGGCGATGCTGTCGCGGGTCGTCGGCAGGTACTCGCGCTCGAAGAACACAGCCAGCTTCCGGTACGCCGGCACCACCGCGTCGGCGATGACCTTGCGCGCGTCCGCCTGCAACGCGGTGCGCGTGGCAGGCGCCATCGACTCCGGCATCCGGTCGAAGGCGGCGTAGTACGGGCTGCGCGCCGGGTCGTCGACCACCTGCGAAGCGATCTGCGCTGGAATCCGCGCCATCAGCACCCGCGGCGGCATGTTCCGGTGCTGCATGCCCTGGCGCAGCAGCACGATCGTCTGCTGCACCTGGTCCGGCACGCCGCGCAGGCGGGCCAGCCAGTCGCGATAGTCCTTCTCGGTACGGAACGGCAGCACCTCGGCGATGTCCTCGCCGGTCTGCACGCCGCCGCGCTGGCTGATGGCGCGCTCGTACTCGCGGTACTTCTGCCGCTCGACCTCTTTCTCCAGCTGCCACAGGGCAACGTCGTAGCTGAGCTGGTCCGCGGCCGACAGCGCGGATCTATCGATGGCCCGCAGCGTCGCGAGCGACGCACGATCCGCCGCCTGGCGGGCCTCGATGGCGGCCAGCGACAGGTCGGTCCAGCGGTCGTTGAACCGCGCATCGCCGCGGAAACTGGCGGTCTCCGGCGACTCGTGCAGCTCGCGCTCCCATTCCGAGTCGAAGAAGGCATGCAGCGTCGTGGCGGCATCCGCGGCACGTGCGTGAAGGGGCATGAACGCGGCTGCGACGATGAGCAGGAGCGGCAGGAGTCGATGCATGAGGCGTTCCCCGGAGCGTGGCTGGCAAGTCTAGCGGCTGGGTGCGCCGGGCCGGCGCGCGGAGGCCATCACCTCCAACTTCGGACGTGGTTGAACTTGCAAACGAGGCGCGCGTTCAGAAGGGGATTGGAATTGGGCCAGGCGCAGGCATCGCACAGTCATGTGCGGCGAACGGGCCTGGGTGCTCTGCCGGAGCGGAAGTCCCCGTGGAAGGGGCGCGAGGGGGCTTCGGGGAACGGCCAGGAGGGGCCGTGGAATGGCAATGTCGTTGCGCCCTTCCGTCGGGCCCTCCATGGCCCGCGTCAGGGCCGACTTCGGCCACGGATCGACGAGCCCCATCCGCGCCCTGCTCGCCCAACGCCCGATCGCGCAAAGCTCACAGCCGTTGAGGACCCATTTCGGCGGACGCCAGTGGCAACCCCAGAAGGAGTAGGCGCTGCGCTGCGGCGCGAGCCGACCCGCGCACGAGGCCCCAACAGGAGGCGCTCAGGCCGCCTTGTCCGCGTCCGTCGTGAAGCTCTCCCCGCAACCACAGGCCGCCGCCACGTTCGGGTTGCGGAACACGAACTGCTCGCCGAGCCCCTGCTTCAGGAAGTCGATCTCGGTGCCGTCCACCAAGGCGAGGCTGTCGGCATCGACCAGCACGCGGATGCCGTCGCTGACCGTGGCCACGTCGCCCTCGCGCTCCTCGCGGGCCAGGTCGACCACGTAGCTCCAGCCCGAGCAGCCGGTACGCCTGACGCCGAAACGGAGGCCCAGGGCATCCGGAGACTGGGCGAGATAGCCACGGATGCGGTCGAGGGCGGCGGGTGCGAGGGTGATGGCCATGGTCCGAGTCTACGGGTTCGCTGCGCGGCGGCCCTGCACGGACCGGGGTTGGTAAGCTGTGCACCCACCGATCTCGGTGCGACCAGGCAAGGATTCAAGGCATGACGGTGGTCAGCGTCGAACACGCCCTCGCGGGCAGACTGCCGATCGGCGGCGAGGTCACGGTGCGCGGCTGGGTGCGCACCCGGCGCGATTCTAAGGCCGGGCTGAGCTTCGTGAACCTCAGCGATGGCTCGTGCTTCGCACCCATCCAGGTGGTGGCGCCGTCGTCGCTGGCCAATTACGAGGACGAGATCCGCCACCTGACCGCCGGCTGCGCCATCGTCGCCCGCGGCACGCTGGTGCCGTCCCAGGGCCAGGGCCAGAGCTTCGAGATCCAGGCCGGGGCGATCGAGGTGGTGGGCTGGGTGGAAGACCCGGAGACCTACCCCATCCAGCCCAAGGCGCATTCGCTCGAATTCCTGCGCGAGGTCGCGCACCTGCGCCCGCGCACCAACCTGTTCGGGGCGGTCACCCGCATCCGCCACACCCTGGCGCAGGCGGTGCACCGCTACTTCCACGAACAGGGGTTCTTCTGGGTCAACACGCCCATCGTCACCACCTCGGATGCCGAGGGCGCGGGTCAGATGTTCCGCGTCTCGACACTGGACGTGGCCAACCTGCCGCGCGGGGACGATGGCGGCGTCGACTTCTCCCGCGACTTCTTCGGCAAGGAGACCTTCCTGACGGTGTCCGGGCAGCTCAACGTGGAGGCGTTCTGCCTGTCCATGAGCAAGGTCTACACCTTCGGCCCGACCTTCCGCGCCGAGAAGAGCAACACCACGCGCCACCTGGCCGAGTTCTGGATGATCGAGCCGGAGATCGCCTTCGCCGACCTTGCGGAAGACGCGCGGCTGGCCGAGGAGTTCCTCAAGTACCTGTTCGCCGCGGTGCTCGCGGAGCGCGGCGACGACATGGCGTTCATCGCCGAGCGCGTGCAGAAGGATGCCGTGGCGCGCCTCGAGGCCTTCATCAACGCGCCGTTCGAGCGCATCGAGTACACCGAGGCGGTGCGCCTGCTGCAGGCGTCCGGGCAGGCGTTCGACTTCCCGGTGGAATGGGGCCTGGACCTGCAGACCGAGCACGAGCGCTGGCTGACCGAGCAGCACGTGGGCCGGCCGGTGGTGGTGACCAACTATCCGGAGCAGATCAAGTCGTTCTACATGCGCCTGAACGACGACGGCCGCACGGTGGCGGCCATGGACGTGCTGGCACCGGGCATCGGCGAGATCATCGGCGGCTCGCAGCGCGAGGAGCGGCTCGACGTGCTGGATGCGCGCATCGCGCAGTTCGGCCTGGATGGCTCGCACTACGACTGGTACCGCGACCTCAGGCGCTACGGCACGGTGCCGCACGCCGGTTTCGGGCTCGGGTTCGAACGGCTGGTGGTGTACGTGTGCGGCCTGTCCAACATCCGCGACGCCATCCCCTACCCGCGCGCGCCCGGCCACGCGGAGTACTGAGGATGATCCTGTTCTTCGCGCTGTGCTTCGTCGGCGTGGCGATCGCCGGGGCCACCGCGTTCGTGATCTTCTGGCCGCTTGCGCTGGTGCACCTGCGCGACCGCCATCCCGCGCTCCGCGCGCGACTGGGCGACGGCGCGTTCCTCAAGCCCAGCGCGCTGTGGTGGTTGCTGGGCGGCGGCTATCGCGAAGCGCACGACCGCCAGTTCACCGGCCTGGCCACGCCGGCCATGGTCTCGCTGGCCACCATCCTGGTGGCGCTGTCCGCGGCCGGCGTGCTCTGGCTGTGGTCGGTGGCGTCGACGCCATGAGCGACGATCCGGTGCGCCACGTCGAGGAGCACTGGTGGCTGGCGACCCTGGGCCGCACGGTGGTCTGGGCGCGCCTGCGCATCCGCGAGGCCGGCACCGCCGAGATCTTCGACAGCGACGGCAACACCATGGTCCACGAGAGCGAGGACACGGCGCGCGCGGTGCTGATGGATGCCGAGTTCGTGGCCTACGACGGGCTGGACGAGGACGATGCGCTGGCGCGTGGCTTCTCGCTCGCGGAGATCGCCCCGCCGGCGGCGGCCGACGACGCGGCGCTGCGCCCGCGGATGATGCAGTCGCTCGGATCCCGCGCCTGACCCGCAACGCGACGCCACGCTGCACCGGTTCCCGCCGGTCGCGGGCGCACTGCCCCGCTTCCCCTCCTGCAAGGACACCAGATGGACCTCGACCTCCACGGGCGCCACGCCCTGGTCTGCGGCGCATCCGAAGGCATCGGCCGGGCCACCGCGCACGAGCTTGCCCTGCTCGGCGCGAACGTCACCGTGCTGTCCCGCCGCGCCGAAGCCCTGCAGCGCGTGGTCGATTCCCTGCACGCCGGCGACGGCCAGCGCCATGGCCTGCTGGCCGTGGACATGGCCGACAGCACCGCGGTGGGCACGCAGGTCGCGGCGCTGGCGGCGCGCACCCCGGTGCACATCCTGGTCAACAACACCGGTGGCCCGCCAGGCGGCCCCGCGCACCTGGCCGCGGCGTCCGAATACATCGACGCCTTCGAGCGCCACCTGCTGTCCGGCCAGGCCCTGTTGCAGGCCGTGCTGCCGGGCATGCGCGCCGCAGGGTGGGGCCGCATCGTGAATGTCGTCTCCACCTCGGTGCGCGAGCCGATCGTCGGCCTCGGCGTGTCCAACACCATCCGCGCGGCCGTGGCCGGCTGGGCCAAGACGCTGTCGCGCGAACTGGGCCCGGACGGCATCACGGTCAACAACGTGCTCCCGGGGTTCACCGAGACCGCACGCATCGACCAGATCATCGGCAACCGGGCGCGCGCGGAAGGCCGGACCGACGCCGAGATCGCGGATGCGATGCGTGCCGGCGTGCCGGCGCGCCGCTTCGCGCGTCCCGAGGAAACCGGCGGCGTGATCGCATTCCTGTGCTCGCCTGCGGCCGACTATGTCAACGGTGTCAACCTCGCGGTGGACGGGGGCCGGATGGCGTCGATCTGAGCGGCGCGGCCTGCCGCCTGCCATGCGGGCCATGCTGCGCACGCGCCAGGCTCGGGCAGCGGGGCGGCC
>DATINB010000102.1:0-3562 GCA_035474775.1 Luteimonas sp. | reverse complement strand
AAGGGCTGCGCGCGGTCGAAGCCGTGCACCCGGATGTCGAGATCTACACCGCCGCCATCGATTCACGCCTCGACGCGCGCGGTTACATCCTGCCCGGGCTGGGCGATGCCGGCGACAAGATCTTCGGCACGCGCGCCGACTGAAGCACAGCCGGCCGAGCCCGCGGACTGCGACCGCGTGCGCATGGTCCGACGCCTCAGGCAGCGCCGGCGGATGCAGCCAGTGCACGGGCCTGCAGGCGCGCGACCGGGTGGACCGGGGCGAAGCGTCCACGGGCGTCCACGTCCAGCTGCGCCAGCGCGCAGCCGGGGTCGTGGGTGAAGAACAGATGCACCCCGCGGGCATGCGCGTCGGCGAGCAGCGCCTGCTTCTCGTCGATCAGCAACTCCGCATTGCGGTCGTAGCCCATGGTGATCGGCACATGCACCCAGGGCAGGCCCGGCACGAGGTCCGCACAGAACAGCACGCCGCCGTGTGGTCGGCCGTCGCGCAGGTCGGGACCGAGGATCTCGGCCAGCATCATGCCCGGCGTGTGGCCATCGCTGTAGTGGAAGCGCACCGCGTCGCCCAAGCTCGGCGTGCGATCGCCATCGACGAATTCGATGCGGCCACTCGCCTGCAGCAACCCCGGCAGCTCCGCGATGAAACTCGCGCGGTCACGCGCGTGCGGCGCGGTGGCGCGCGCCCAGTGCGCGCGGCCGATCACGAAGACGGCGTTGGGGAACAGCAACCGCGGCGCCTCGCCCTCCTCCCATGCGGCCAGCAAGCCTCCGGCATGGTCGAAGTGCAGGTGGCTCAGCACCACCACGTCGATCTCCTCGTGCCCCACGCCGGCGTCGCGCAGCGAGTCCAGCAGCACGTGGCGCGCCTCCTGCACGCCGAAGCGCTCGCGCATCCTCGGCTCGAAGAACGCCCCGATCCCGGTCTCGAACAGCACGGTGCGGCCATTGAGCGGGCGCGCGAGCAGCGCGCGGGTGGCCAGCGGGATGCGGTTGCGCTCGTCGGGCGTCGCCCACTGCGTCCACATGGTGCGCGGCGCATTGCCGAACATGGAGCCGCCGTCGAGCTTCTGGGTGTTGCCTTCGATCGAGCAGAGTTTCATGGGCCGATTCTAGACCCGGCACGCATCCGGCGGACCGCGGGATGCCCTGCGCGCGGCCACAGCCTGGGCGCTCAGTCGTCGGTGCGGGCGGAGAAATGCAGCACGAACGCGCCCTGCCGCGGATCCCCTGCCTGCACCGGAATCGGCGCGATGTCGCCATCGGCGGTGAGCATCCCTTCGCCGGTGGCATCGGGTTCGGTGGCGGCCAGCCGCAGACGGCTGCCGCGCCAGCCCTTCACCGTTACCCGTGCGCCGCCGTCCCGCGCCACGCGGAGCGTGCCGCCTGCATCGGTCGGCCGCGCCACGTTGCGCCCGGCGACATCGTCGAGTGCGTCCTGCTGCAGCACGAACAGCGGCTGGCCGTCGGCTTCCACCGCGAAACGCCAGTCGGTGGTGCCGATGCTGCCATCGGCGCCGACCACGATGCGGTCCAGCTGCAGCGCCATGCGGCGCGGGCCGGTGTCCACCGGCGCCGCGACGGGCGCTGGAACCGGAGCAGTCGCCGCGCCGGCAGGCACCGCGGTGGCGGTTGCCGGGGCGGCGCCGGCCGCGCGTGCGTCGCGCGCCTCCTGCGCGCGGCGCTTCTCGTCGATCTCCATGATGTTGCCGATCAGCGTGGTCAGCGCGACCAGGAAGAACACCGTCGCCGCGAACTTGGTCGGCAGCTTGAGGTACCAGGGCTTGTCGGGTGCATCGGACATGCGCGGATCCGGGATCAGGGGGCGGCAGGATCGACGGTTGCGCGACCGACCGGGCTGCGTGGATCGCTCGCGGCGTCCAGCGTTCCGGCGCGACGGTTCCAGAACACCGTCTGCAGGTTGCCCCAGACATGGCTGGAGGCGCGGCCATCCATCGAAACGGGCGGCAGGTCGAGCCGGTGGCCCATGGCCTGCAGCGCGCGCGCGACATCCGGCGAGAACGTGCCGCTCTCCGCCGACACCTCGTCGGGCTGCCACTGGTGGTGGTAGCGCGGCAGCGCGGCCACGTCCGGCGCGGCCAGGCCGGCGTCGTAACCCAGGATCGCCAGCAGCACCATGGTGATGATGCGGCTGCCTCCGGGCGTTCCGAGCACCGCGACGCCGTCGTCGGAAACCATGAAGGTCGGCGTCATCGAGCTGAGCATGCGCTTGCCGGGTGCGGGCGCATTGGCGGCGTAACCCATCACGCCGAACGCATTCGGCGTGCCCGGCTTCAGTGCGAAGTCGTCCATCTCGTTGTTGAGCAGCACGCCGGTCCCGGGGGGGATCAACCCGGAGCCGTACAGCAGGTTGACGGTCTGCGTGGCGGCCACGCGGTTTCCGTCCGCGTCGATGATCGAGAAGTGCGTGGTCTCCTCGTCCTCGAGCGGAGTCGGTTCCCCGGACAACATGTCGCTGGGGGTGGCCCGATCCGGGTGGATGGTGGCGCGCAGGCCGGCGGCATAGTCGGCGCTGGTCAGCAACCGCTGCGGCACGCGCACGAAGTCCGGATCGCCCAGGTGGAAGGTACGGTCGCGGAACGCGCGCCGCATGGCCTCCACCACCAGGTGGGTGCGATGCGGTTCGTCCAGCGTCTCGAGCTTCCAGCCCTCCAGGATCTGCAGCATCTGCGCCAACGCGATCCCGCCCGACGACGGCGGCGGCGCGGTGACGATCTCCCAGTCGCGGTATCCGAAGCGGATCGGCTCGCGCTCGCGCACCCGGTAGCCGGCGAGCTCGGCAGCCGTCCACTTGCCGCCCTCGGCATGCACCCCGGCCAGCAGCCGGTCGGCCACCGCGCCGCGATAGAACCCGTCGAACCCGTCACGGGCCAGCGCCTGCAGCGTGATCGCCAGGTCCGGCTGGCGGAACAGGTCACCCTCCGCGATCGGCTTGCCCCCGGGCTGGAACACCGCGCGCGTGCCGGGGAACCGGTCCATCACCGCACGCTTGGCGGCATACCCGCGCGACATCCGTGCGTACACCGGGAAACCCTCGCGCGCGATGCGGATCGCCGGCGCCAGCGAGCGCGCCAGCGGCAGCCGGCCGTAGTTGTGCTGCAGATGCACCAAGGCCGCGGGCAGCCCGGGGATGCCGGCGGCCCAGGGCCCGTTCTCGGCACGGTCGCGGTTGAAGGATCCATCGGCCGCCAGGTACTGCGCCGGCGTCGCCGCGGCGGGCGCGGTCTCGCGCGCATCCACGAACACGTCGCGGCCACTGTCCGCCTGGTGCAGCAGGAAGAAACCGCCGCCGCCCAGTCCGGAGCTGATCGGCTCGACCACCGAGAGCACCGAAGACACCGCGACCGCGGCATCGAAGGCGTTGCCGCCATCGCGCAGGACGGCGATGCCGGCGTCGGTCGCCAGGGCATGCGCCGACGCCACCGCGGCACCCGGCGGCCTGGCCGCGGCAGCGGAAGCCGGCGGCGACGCCTCCGCGGATGTGACCTCTCGATCCCCGCCACGGGTCGCCTCGCGCGCGCTGGCAAGACCGGGCAATGCCA
>DATINB010000101.1:0-11517 GCA_035474775.1 Luteimonas sp. | reverse complement strand
GTCGAGCGCACGGTCGCGTACCGTCATCAGGCCGGTGTCGGCACTGATCGGGCGGCCGCCTTCGCGAACCAGCTTGAGGCCGTTGTAGTCCATCGGGTTGTGGCTGGCGGTCACCATCACGCCGCCAGCCGCACCCAGGTGGTCGGTCTGGAAATACACCTCTTCGGTGCCGCACAGGCCGATGTCGATGACCTCGCGCCCGCAGGCGCGAAAGCCCTCGGCCAGCGCGGCCTGCAGGCCCGGGCTGCTCAGGCGCACGTCGCGACCCAGCACCACCGCGCCCGGTCCGAGCAGCTCGGAGGTGGCGGCGCCGATGCGCCGTGCAAGCGACGCATCGAGTTCGTCGGGTACGCGCCCGCGGATGTCGTAGGCCTTGAATGCGGTTGCGGACATGGGCGGCTCCATACGGGACAGGCGCGCAGTGTGCGGTCGCCGGCGTCACGGAGGGATGCACGACACGATGCGCGCGGCATCACGCGATCGATGGATGCGCGGCAGCGGACGGTCCATGCGGCGCACTCGATGCCGCGACGCGCGCCGGCGCGTGGACCTGTGCTGCTGGCGCGTCAGCGCCCCGCGGCGGCCACGTATCGCGTGGGATCGGCGACGCCGGCATCGGCGAAGCCCGCGGCGCGCAATGCACAGGCGTCGCAATGGCGACACGCCCGGCCATCGGCGTCGGCGCGGTAACAGGACACCGTCTGCGCGAAATCGACGCCCAGGCGCATGCCTTCCAGGACGATGGCGCCCTTCCCCATGTGCAGCAGCGGCGCATGGACGCGCATGCCGGCCCCTTCCACGCCGGCCCTGGTGGCCACGTTCGCCAGCACCTGGAAGGCGTCGATGAATTCCGGCCGGCAGTCCGGATAGCCGGAGAAGTCGACGGCATTGACGCCGCAGAACAGGTCGGCCGCGCCCAGCACCTCCGCCCAGCCGAGCGCCACCGACAGCATGATGGTGTTGCGGGCCGGCACGTAGGTCGAGGGAATTCCCTCACCGCCCGGTTCCGGAACGTCGATGTCCGCGGTCAGGGCCGACCCGCCGATGCTGCGCAGGTCGACGGCCACCGTCTTGTGCCGGGTCGCGCCGAGCGCTGCCGACACGCGCGCCGCCGCCTCCAGCTCCGAGGTGTGGCGCTGGCCGTAGGCCACGCTCAGCGCGTGCGCCGCGAAGCCCTGCTCCCGCGCGATGGCCAGCACCACCGCGGAGTCCATGCCACCGGAGACGAGGACGACGGCGGGCTTCCTGGATGCGCCTGCAGTCATCGGCTCATCGCCCCGGCTCGTCGTTCCACAGCAGCTTGTGCAGTTGCATCTGGAAGCGCACCGGCAGCCGGTCGTCCACGATCCAGTCGGCCAGCTCGCGCGGCGCCAGCTGCGACTTGCTGGGCGAGAACAGCACGTCGCAGCGCGCCTGCAGCCGGTGTTCGGCCAGCACCCCGCACGCCCAGTCGTAGTCGCGCCGGCTGCACAATACGAACTTGACCTGGTCGTGCGCGGTCAGCAGCGACAGGTTGCTCCACAGGTTGCGGTGCTCCTCGCCGGAATCGGGGGTCTTGATGTCGAGCACCCGCGACACGCGCGGATCCACGGCCGCGATGTCTAGCGCGCCGGAGGTCTCCAGCGAGACGATGTAACCGGCGTCGCAGAGCCGGCGCAGCAGCCCGATGCAGCGCTTCTGGGCCAGCGGCTCACCGCCGGTGACGCAGACGTGGCGCACGCCGTGACCGGCGACCTCGGCGAGGATCGCGTCGGCATCCCACCACGTACCGCCGTGGAATGCATAGGCGGTGTCGCAATAGACGCACCGCAGTGGACAGCCGGTCAGCCGCACGAACACGGTCGGCCAGCCGGCATCGCGGGCCTCGCCCTGCAGCGACAGGAAGATCTCGGTGATACGCAGGCGGTCGACCGCGACGCGGTCGTCGGGCGCGGGGGCAGCGACGGTCATCGGTGGATTTTACGTTGCATCGCCGGCACGGCGGCCGGACGCGGGACCGGCGTCAGCGGATGGCGCTGAGTTCGATCGCACGGCGGCGATCGTCGGCGGTGCGGGCGGCATCGGTCCCCGGGAACCGCGACGACACCCGCGCGAGCGTGGCCTGCGCGGCGGCCAGGTCCTTCAGCCCGTACTGGGCCAGGCCCACCTTGAGCAATGCGCCGGGCGCCTTGTCGTGGGTGGGGTAACGGTCGAACAGCGACTGGAACTGCTCCAGTGCAAGCGCGTAGTTCTGGGTCACGTAATAGCTCTCGCCGAGCCAGTACAACGCGTTGGGCGCGTAGGTCCCGCTCGGATACACGCCGAGGAACGCCTGGAAAGCCTCTGCGGATTCCGCATAGCGCCCGGATTTCAGTGCGGCGAAGGCGGTTTCGTAGGCCGTGCGCTCGTCGGCAGCACCGGCCAGCAGGCCGGGATCGCCGAACACTTCGGGTGACGGTTCCACCGACGTGGACGCCCGCGCACCGGAGGGGGTAGCCGCCGCAGGCGCGGATGCGGCAGGGGCGGCCGTCGCCGGCTGCTGCGTGCCCACGCCGCTCTCCAGGCGATTGAGTCGCCCGTCCAGGTCGAGGTACTGCGCCCGGTTGGAGTCCTTGGCCTGCGTGGCCTGCTGCTGCAGCTCTTCGAGTTGCGACCGCAGCGCCGTCACTTCCGAACGCAACTGGTTGACCTGGTTGAGCAGGTCGACGTTGCCCTGGTTGTTGGCCGCCTGCTGCTCGATGGCAGCCACGCGTTCGGCCAGGCTGGCACGTTGCGCGAACGCAGGAGCGGCGGCCCCGAGGGCCGCCGCCAGTACGATCGACGCGGTGAGGCGTGCTGCCCTCACTTGGCGGTGTACACGATCTCGACGCGACGGTTCTGGGCCCAGCAATCCTCACCCGACGAGGTGCATGCCGGACGCTCTTCGCCGTAGCTGGTCACCGAGACCTGGCCGCCGGAGCCGCCGTTGGCCTGCAGGGCCGAGGACACCGCGTTGCCGCGACGCTCGCCCAGGCCGAGGTTGTACTCGCGGCTGCCGCGCTCGTCGGCGTTGCCTTCGAGGGTCAGGCGCGAGGACGGACGGTCACGCAGGTACTTGGCATGGCAGGCCATTGCCGCCTGGAACTCCGGGCGCAGTGCATCCTGGTCGAGGTCGAAGTACACCACGCGCTGACGCAGGCAAGCATCGGTGTCGAGGTCGTTCGGGCCGTAGGCGCCGGCAACCGGCGGGGCACCGTCGGTCATGGTGCCGGTGGACGGACCGGTATCGGTCGCCGGGGGCGCTTCCTTGACCTTCTTGGAGCAGGCAACGGCCGCTGTGCACATCAGGGCCGTCAGCAGAACGCGGGTGGTGGTCTTCATCTCGTCGATCCTTGGAGGGTGGTGATTCTGTTCAGGTTGCGGGCCTGCGCGTGCAGGTGGTGTCAGCGCTGCTCGCGGTACGGCCCCCAGGACGGCTCGCGGACGTCGCCGTTGGCCAGGACCAGCCGCTGCCGGACGCGCCCGTCGGCGGACACCGCATACAGGACGCCACGGCTGCCCTCGCGCGCCGCGTACAGCACCATGCTGGCATTCGGGGCGAAACTCGGCGACTCATCGAGCGACCCCGGGGACAGCGTGGACCAGCGCGGCGTGCCGAGGCTGCGATCCAGCAGCGCGATACGGTAAACGTTTCCCGACCCCTGCGCCACGGCGACCTTCTTGTCGTCGTAGGACACGCTGGCGCTGGCGTTGTAATTGCCCTGGAAGGTGACCCGGGTGGCGCCGCCACCGCTGGCCGACGCCTGGTAGATCTGCGGGCGGCCGCCGCGGTCGGAGGTGAAGTAGATGGTGCTGCCATCCGCGCTCCAGGTCGGCTCGGTGTCGATGCCGAACTGGTTGGTGATCTGGGTCAGCGCCTTGCTGGCGATGTCCATCACGTAGATCTCGGGGTTGCCGCTGCGCGACAGCGTCAGCGCCAGGCGCCGGCCATCCGGCGAGAACGACGGCGCGCTGTTGATGCCACGGAAACTCGCCACCCGCTCGCGCGCGCCGGTGTTGAGGTCCTGGATATAGATGGCCGAGTTGTTGTTGTGCTCGAACGACACGTAGGCCAGGCGGCGCCCGTCCGGGCTCCAGCTCGGGCTGAGCAGCGGCAGGTTCGAGCGCACCACGGTCTGCGGGCTGTAGCCGTCGGCATCGGCGACCATCAGCGCGTAGCGGCTGTTCTGGCCGGTGCCGGTGGCGGTCACGTAGGCCACGCGCGTCCAGAACGCACCCCGTACGCCGAGCACCTTCTCGTAGATGGCGTCGGAGATCTGGTGCGCGACATCGCGCATGGCGCTGGCGCCGCCGGTCATGGCGAAGCCCAGCATGCGCTCCTGCTTGGCGACGTCGAACAGCTCGTACTCGACCCGGAACGCGCCGCCACCGGCGTCCACCACCCGGCCCACGACCAGGAAGTCCTGCCTCAGCGCGCGCCAGGTCGGGTAGTTGACCTCGCTGCCGCGGGTGGGGCGCTCCGCCATGTCCTGCTCGGGGAGGCCGCGGAACTGCCCGGACCGCGCCAGGTCCTCGCGGATGACGCGGGCCACGTCGGTCTCCGGCGCGCTGGCCGAACCCTGGTACGGCATGGGCACCACGGCGATCGGCAGCGCGGAGGCGTTGCCGCCGACGATGTCGATCTCCAGCCCTTGCTGCTGCGCCTGGGCGACCAGCGGCATGAGCAGCGACAGGCACAGCGCCAGCAGCAGGCGGGGCGCGGCAAGCCAGGGGGCAGTTCGGTTCATCGGCGACTCCGTGGAAAGGCGGCAAGTGTGAACAGAAGGCGGTGAACGGGACCAGAAGGATGAACACGGTCAGCCACGTCCGCGGCCCTGGGCTTCCCTAGCGGTCGGCGGCCTTGAAATTGAGCCTGAGGTTACGCTGGAACACCGCTTCGAACCCTGCGTACGGCAGCGGTTGCGCCTTGCGGACCGCCGCGTCCACCGAACGCCGGCCCTGCTCGTCGTATGGGCATGAGGGCGACACTGTGACCTCGATCACCTCCCCACCCGGCAGCTGGCGGATGCTGATCTGGCAGACCTGCCCCAGCGGCACGTTGTCCGGCCGGGTCCAGTTGCGCAGGATCGCGTCCTGCAGGGCCGCGGCGTAGCGTGCCGACAGGCCCGCGTCCACGCCATCGTTGCCCGGGGGTTCCGCGGTCGCCGGGGCGGTCGCGGCGGCCGCGTTGCGCGCCGCCTCCGAAGCCTGCTGCGCGCGGCGGTTGGCCAGCTGCTTCTGCTTCTCCTCCAGCAGCTCCGCCTCGCGCGCGGCGGCGGCGCGCTGGCGACGGATCTCCGCGAGCTGCCGCTCACGATCCTCCTGCTGCTGACGTGCGAGGCGCTGCCTGCGCTCGGCCTCGTCCGCGCGCTCGCGCTCGGTCAGGTCGATCTGCTCCTGGCGTCGCTTTTCCTCCTGTTCGCGCTCGCGGGTCTCCGCCGAGATCGCGTCGCGCCGTACCGCGTCCTGGTCGACCGGCGCAGGCTCCGGCACCTGCTCCTGCGCCACCTGCCGGGGCGGGGTCGGGGCGTCCTCGGGGACCTGCTCGGGGAGCGGCTGCGGCAACGGCGCGGCGTCTTCCGGCACCGGTTCCGGCTGCGGTTCCGGCAGCGGATCCGGCGCCGGGGCCGGGGTCTGCACCGGCTCGGGACGGTCCTCCAGCGTCCGCTGCATCGCTGCCGACAGGGCATCGGCATCGATCAGTTCGGCGCTGATCGGTGAGCCCGCCGCGGACGCCGGCGTCGACGATCGTTCCCAGAGGAAACCCGCGAACATCAGGCCGATCAATGCCGCATGCAGCAGCAGCGACAGTCCGATCGCGCGGCGGGCATCGGCAGGGCGTTCCCGCATCAGTTGCCGCCGTCCTGCTTCGGTGCGCTCATCAACCCCACCTTCTCCACGCCGGCCGACTGCAGCAGCACCATCGCGTCCATCACGTGCTGGTAGCTGCTCGAGGCGTCCCCGGCCACGAACACCGCGACCTGCGGGTTGTTGGATACGATCGCGCGGATCCTGGCGGCGAGCGTTGTCGCGTCGACCGCCTCGTTGTTGCCCGATTCGATCGCCAGGAAGTAGTTGCCGTCCACGTCCACGCTGACGATGATCGGATCCTGCCGCTCCTCGATCGACTTGGCGTTCGACTGCGGCAGCTGGACGTCCACGCCGAGGTTCATCAGCGGCGCGGTGACCATGAAGATGATCAGCAGCACCAGCATGACGTCGATGTACGGCACGACGTTGATCTCGTTCTTGAGCTTGCGTCGACGGCGTCGGCGCGGGGCGATCACGGACATGGCGGGACTCGGCAATTCAGGGGGTGCGCGCCACGCTCGAACGCGCGGCGCGGCGACATGGGGTCAGGCGTCGTCGCTGTGCGACTGGCGCTCGAGGATCGAGGAGAACTCGTCGGAGAACGACTCGTAGCGGCTGGCGATGCGTTCCACCCGTGTCGCGAAGCGGTTGTAGGCCCAGACCGCCGGAATGGCCGCGAACAGCCCCATCGCGGTCGCGATCAGGGCTTCCGAGATGCCGGGGGCGACGCTGGCGATGGTGGCTTCCTTGACGTTGGCCAGGCCCTGGAAGGCGATCATGATTCCCCACACGGTGCCGAGCAGGCCGACGTAGGGCGAGATGGAGCCGACGTTGGCCAGGTATTCGAGGTTGTGTTCGAGGCCGTCGAGCTCACGCGAGGTCGCGACGCGCATGCCGCGTTGCGCGCCCTCGAGCTGCGAGCGGCTGTCGGCGCCGCGGCGCTGCCGCTGGCGTGAGAATTCGCGGAAGCCGGCCTCGAAGATCGCCTCGAGGCCGTCGATGTCGCGGTTGCGTTCGGTGGCGCCGGCATAGAGCTTGGACATCTCGGCGCCGGACCAGAACCGCTCCTCGAACCTGTCGGCCTCGGCGGCCGCGCGGTCGAGCGCCTTCTTCTTCCGGAAGATGATGACCCAGGAAATCACCGAAGCCGAGAGCAGCAGCAGCATCACCAGCTGCACCGGGATCGACGCATGCAGGACCAGCTGCAGCATGTCCAGGCTGCCGGATGCGGCCGGCTCTGCCGCCGCCGCCGACGTATCGGCGAGCCCCGTGCTCGTGGCCGCGGCCTCGTCCGGCAACGCCTCGGCGGACACCTGCAACAACGCTGTCAGATCACTCATGCATCCACTCCGGGTTCAAGACTCAAAGAAAGGGGGGCGAGCGACCTGCGAACGCCGCACCCGCGGCATCAGGGCGACGCCGTCTGCAGCGGCGCAAGCACGTCCAGCACCGCGCGCGGGATCGGCCGCGGCCGGAAGCTGGCCGCCGACAACGCCGCCGCACGGACCTGCGCCACCAGGATCCGCTCCTCGCCACGCCGCACCGCCTGCGCGAACACCAGGCTGGCGCCGCGGCAGGCGCGCAGTTCGACGTCGACCTGCAGCGCATCGTCCAGCCGGGCCGGACGCAGGAACTCGACCTGCATGTCGCGGATCGCGAAGACCAGGTCGTGCGATTCGCGCATGGCGGCCTGTCCGAATCCCAGCGACCGCATCCATTCGGTCCGCGCGCGCTCCAGGAAACTCACGTACTGCCCGTGGAAGACCACGCCACCGGCATCGGTATCTTCCCAATACACCCGTGTCGGCCAGCTGAACCCGCGCGCAACGTTGGCGGTGCCACCGCTGCCCGACTCAGCCACCGAGCGGATCCTCGGCGAACAGCGCCGGCGCCACCGCTGCCGGCTTCAGGCCGAGGTGCCGGTAGGCCTTGGCCGAGGCCATGCGCCCGCGCGCCGTGCGCACCAGGAACCCCTGCTGGATCAGGTACGGCTCGATGACATCCTCGAGCGTGCCGCGTTCCTCGGACAGCGCCGCGGCCAGCGAGTCGACGCCCACCGGTCCACCGTCGAAATTCTCGATGATCAGGTTGAGCAGGCGCCGGTCGAGGTCGTCGAATCCCTCGGGATCCACATGCAGCATCGCCATCGCGTCGCGCGCCACGTCGGGATCGATGTGGCCGGCGGCGCGCACCTGTGCGAAGTCGCGCACGCGCCGCAGCAGGCGGTTGGCGATCCGCGGGGTGCCGCGCGAACGCCGGGCGATCTCCGTGGCGCCTTCCGGCGCGCAATCGATGCCCAGGATCGCGGCGGAGCGGCGCACGATGCGCGTCAGTTCCTCGGCGCTGTAGAACTCCAGCCGCTGCACGATGCCGAAGCGGTCGCGCAGCGGGGCAGTGAGCAGCCCGGCGCGGGTGGTGGCGCCGATCAGCGTGAACGGAGGGAGGTCGATCTTGATCGAGCGCGCGGCCGGGCCATCGCCGATCATGATGTCGAGTTGGAAGTCCTCCATCGCCGGGTACAGCACTTCCTCGACCACCGGGGACAGGCGATGGATCTCGTCGATGAAGAGCACGTCGTGCGGCTGCAGGTTGGTGAGCAGCGCGGCCAGGTCGCCGGCCTTCTCGATCACCGGGCCGGAGGTCATGCGCAGGTTGACGCCGAGTTCGTTGGCGATCACGTGGCTCAGCGTGGTCTTGCCCAGCCCGGGGGGCCCGAAGATCAGCACATGGTCCATCGCCTCGCCGCGCTTGCGGGCGGCTTCGATGTAGATCGACAGCTGGTCGCGCACCGGCTGCTGGCCGAGGTAGTCGGCCAGCCGTCTCGGGCGGATGCTGGCCTCCAGGGCGTCGTCTTCCCGGGTGGCGCCAGCAGCAATGATGCGCTCTTCGCTCATGCGCCTATGGTCGCATGGCGGCCTGTGTGCGCCGGCGGCTTGCGGGAGGGCTCCCGCTTCTTGCTGGCTGGTTCGGCTGGGAGCCGAGACCTCTTTCGAGGGGCGGGCCAGGGCGGCCATGCCAACCAAGCGAGTCTCGGGGAGCGACTTGGCATGGCTGGCCCGCCCCGCCTCCTGACCACTCTCCTCCCGCCCCCCAAAGGCTCGCCGCCTGTTGCACGCACTCCGCCCGCCTCGATCAGCCGGCAACGACCTCGCGGCATGCCGCTGCTGCGAGCTCGAACGAACGCCTGCGCGCCCCGTGGTCGAAGATGTTCGCGGTCAGCAGCAGCTCGTCGGGGCGGTGGCGTTCCACGAAGGCTGCGATGCCCGCGCGCACGGTCGCCGGGTCGCCGATCACCGCGCATGCCAGCGACTGCTCGACCATCGCCTTCTCGGCCGGTGACCACCAGGTCTCGATGTCGTCGATGGGCGGCGGGATCAGCCCGGGCTGCCCACGGCGCAGCCGCACGAAACTCTGCTGCTGGGTCGTGAACAGCCGGCGGGCGGTGGCGGCGTCGTCCGCCACCACGACGTTGAGGGCGAGCATCGCGTACGGCTGGCGCAGGCGCGCGGACGGCTTGAAGTCGCGGTGGTACAACGCCAGCGCCTGCTCCATCGACGCCGGGGCGAAGTGCGAGGCGAACGCGAACGGCAGGCCCATTGCCGCGGCCAGCTGGGCACTGAACAGGCTTGAGCCCAGCAGCCACACCGGGACCTCGATTCCGCCGCCCGGCACCGCCTGCACCGCCTGCCCCGGCTTCACCGGCGCGAAATAGTGCAGCAGCTCGGCAACGTCCTGCGGGAAGGCGTCCGCGCCCTCGAAGTAGCGACGCAGGGCGCGCACCGTGGCCTGGTCGGTGCCCGGGGCGCGGCCCAGGCCGAGGTCGATGCGATCCGGATACAGCGACGCCAGGGTGCCGAACTGTTCGGCGACCTGCAGGGGCGCGTGGTTGGGCAGCATCACGCCGCCGGCGCCGACCCGGATCGTCGACGTGCCGCCGGCCACGTGCCCGATCAGCACCGCGGTGGCGGCGCTGGCGATGCCGGGCATGTTGTGATGCTCCGCCAGCCAGTAGCGGTGATAGCCGTGCGCCTCGGCATGCTGTGCCAGGTCCAGCATGTTGGCGAAGGCCTGTTTCGGAGCGCTGCCTTCGGTCACCGGGGCCAGGTCGAGCAGGGAATACGGGATCATCGCGGTCGTCCGCTTGGGGATCTGCCCGACATGGGGGCGGATCCCGGCTTTTCGACCGCGGTCAGATCTCCACCTGCGCGCCGAGTTCGACCAGCCGGTTGCCCGGGATGCGGAAGAACACCGTGGCCGGCGCGGCATTGCGGTGCATGACCGCGAACAGCTTGTCGCGCCACACCGGCATGCCGATGTGCTTCGACGCCACGATGGTCTCGCGGCTGACGAAATAGGTGGTGTCCATCGGGTCGAAGTAGATGCCGCCCTTGTCGCAGCTGCGCATCAGTGCCAGCGGGATGTCGGGGGTTTCCATGAACCCGTAGCGCACGATGACGCGGTAGAACTCCTCCCCGATCGACTCGATGCGCAGGCGCCGGTCCGGTGCGGCATACGGCACGGTGAGCGTCTCAGCGGTCAGGAACACGTTGCGGGCGTGCAGGACCTTGTTGTGCTTGAGGTTGTGCAGCAGCGAGTGCGGCACCACGCCGGGATCGCTGGTCAGGAACACCGCGGTGCCCGGGACGCGCGTCGGGGGCGCCAGCATCAGGCCCGGAATGAAGCTGTCCAGGCGGATGCCTTCCTGCTGGATGGCCTCGCGCAGCAGCTGGCGGCCGCGGCGCCAGGTCCGCAGCAAGGTGAACAGCAGGATCCCGAGCACCACCGGGAACCAGCCGCCCTGCAGGATCTTGGCGCCGTTGGCGATGACGAACGCGACGTCGAACACCAGGAACACCGCGCAGGCAGGCAATACCCACTTGCGCCCGCGCGGCCACAGCGCGCGCGCCACCACCGCCAGCAGCAGGGTGTCGATCAGCATGGTCAGCGACACCGAGATGCCGTAGGCCGTGGCCAGGGCCGACGAGGTCCGGAAGGTGAGCACGAGGGCCACCACCACGATCGCCATCACCCAGTTGATGGCCGGGATGTAGATCTGCCCGATGGTGTCGCTGGAGGTATGCAGGATGCGCATGCGCGGGATGTAGCCCAGCTGCATCGCCTGACGCGCGATCGAGAACGCGCCGGTGATCACCGCCTGCGAGGCGATCACCGTGGCCGCGGTGGCCAGCGCGATCATCGGCCAGCGCGCCCACTCCGGCACGCCGACGTAGAACGGGTTGCGGATCGCCGCCGGGTCCTCCAGCACCAGCGCGCCCTGGCCCAGGTAGTTCAGCATCAGCGCCGGGAGCACGAAGTAGTACCAGGCATAGCGGATCGGGCGGGCGCCGAAGTGGCCCATGTCGGTGTAGATCGCCTCGCCGCCGGTCACCGCGAGCACCACCGCGCCCAGGATGAACACCCCGCCCCAGGTATGCTCGCCGAAGAAGCGCAGCGCCCACTCCGGGTTGACGGCATTGAGCACTTCGGGCGCATGCAGGATGTTCACCACGCCGAGCACCGCCAGCGCCAGGAACCAGGCCACCGTGACCGGCCCGAACACACGCCCGACCTTGGCGGTCCCGAAGCGCTGGGTGGCGAACAGCATCACCAGCACCACCACCGTGATCGGCACGATCCAGCTGTGCATGCGCGGGGCCACCACCTCCAGCCCCTCCACCGCGGACAGCACGCTGATCGCCGGCGTGATGA
>DATINB010000100.1:0-2942 GCA_035474775.1 Luteimonas sp. | reverse complement strand
GTCGATGGCGAAGACTTCGAGGTTCGCGACGCCAAGACCGGCGACGACCTCACCCGCACCGTGTTGCTGCAGATCATCACCGAGCAGGAACAGGACGGCGAGCCGATCCTCTCCACGCAGTTGTTGAGCCACATCATCCGCTTCTACGGCGACTCGCTGCAGGGCTTCATGGGCAGCTACCTCGACCGCTCGATGCAGACCTTCCTCGAGCAGCAGCAGCAGTTCCGCCAGCAGATGGGCAACGTGCTCGGTCAGACGCCGTGGACGATGATGAACCAGCTGACCGAGCGGAACATGGCGATGTGGCAGGAATTCCAGCAGAGCCTGACCGGCGGCCTCGGACGCTCGCCCGGCGACGCCAGGCCGCGCGACGCCGGCAAGCCGCGCGGCAAGTAGGCGGTGGTGACCGATCGAGTGCCCGCCCGCACGGCGCTGGTCACTGGCGGCATCGGAGGGTTGGGCACCGCGATCTGCCTCGCGCTCGCCCGCGACGGATACGAGGTGATCGCAGCCGACCTGGCCGACGCGGCGCGCCTGGCCGACTTCGAGGCGGCCGTCTCCGGCCAGCGCGTGCGTTTCGAGGCGCTGGACGTCACCGACTTCGATGCCTGCGGGCGCCTGGTGTCGGCGATCGAGGCGCAGGGCTCCGTCGACGTGCTGGTCAATGCCGCCGGCATCACCCGCGACGGCACGCTGCGCAAGATGGCGCGCGAACAGTGGCAGGCGGTGTTGCAGGTCAATCTGGACGGCGTGTTCAACCTGTGCCGCCATGTCGTCGACGGCATGGCCATGCGTGGCTTCGGCCGCATCGTCAACATCAGCTCGGTGAACGGCCAGACCGGCCAGTTCGGGCAGACCAACTACGCCGCCGCAAAGGCCGGGATGCACGGATTCACCATGTCGCTGGCCCGCGAACTGGCGCGCAAGGGCGTCACCGTGAACTCCATCTCGCCCGGCTACGTCGAGACGGCACTGGTGATGGCCATGCCGCTGGCGATCCGCGACGGCATCGTGGCGCAGGTTCCGGTGGGTCGACTCGGCCAGCCCGACGAGATCGCGCGCGTGGTCGCCTTCCTCGCCGCCGACGACGCGGGCTACATCACCGGCGCGAACGTCCCGGTCAACGGTGGCCTGTACATGGGGTTCTGACCCGCCGCACCGTGCCGTTCCGCTATCGGCAGAACTGCTCGCGGTACTGCAGCGCCTTGGGCATGAGGGTCTGCAGGTTGGCGATGCGGGTACCCGGGTTGGGATGCGTGGAGGAGAATTCCGGCGGCGCCGCGCCACCGCTGGCCGCGCCCATGCGCTCCCACAGCGGCACGGATTCGCGCGGGTCGAAGCATGCCGCGGCCGCCAGCATCAGCCCCACCTCGTCGGCCTCGGTCTCGTGCTTGCGCGCATAGGGCAGCAGGTAGCCGTAGCCCATCGCCGCCATCACCATCTGCTGCTGCTGCGGGTCCATGCCGCTCATCGCGCCGGCCATCTGTCCCATCTGCGACAGCTTCTGCTGCGCCATCCGCTGTGCGCCGTGTCGCAGGAGCGCGTGGGCGATTTCGTGGCCCATCACCACCGCCACCGCGTTCTCGTTGCCCGCGACCGGCAGCAGCCCCGTGTAGACGGCCATCTTGCCGCCGGGAAGACAGAAGGCGTTGGCCTGGTCGGACTCGATGACGTTCACGTCCCAATCGAAGGCCTGCGAGAACGTCGGCGCGGGCTGGCCGTTCTCGGCCGCCAGCGCCGCCTCGACCTCGGGCACCTTGGCGATCAGCCGCTGCGCGATGTCGCGCACCTGGACCGCCACCGGCGATGCGGGATCGACCGGGCGCTCCTGCGACAGGATCTCCTCGTAGGCCTGCAGCCCCAGCGCCTTCTCGTCCTCGACCGACAGGCTCTTGTCGATCAGGACCTTTTCGCCGGTCACCGGATCCACGCTGCGGTTCGAGAAGTAGTAGTACATGCCGTAGATGGCGAACAGCACCAGGATGATGAACCGCGGATTGAAGCCGCGCCCACCGCCGCCACGCGCCTGCCCCTGTGTGCCACGACCGAACGGGTCCTGCCTCATCGCCCTGCGCTCCTAGAGATCACGTGCCACTCGGAAGCCGACGCGGGCGTTGGTGGTATCCACCGGCGCCGGCGCCCGCCAGCTGGAGCGGGTCTGGGCCGGCGCGCTGGCCCATGAGCCGCCCCGCACGACCTTGGTTCGACACCCGGCATTGATCCAGGCCGCACCGTCGACGGGCGCACGGCGGTAGCCATCATGCCAGCAATCCGCGACCCACTCGCTGGCATTGCCGGCCAGATCATGCACCCCGAATGCATTCGCGGCGAAGCTGCCCACGGGAGCCGCGCCCCAGTGACCGTCGCCGTAGGCCGCGAACGCATTGCCCCAGCGGCGTCCACCCGGGCTCTGGTCCAGCCCGCCGGTGAAGTTGCCTGCGCCGCGCGGCGGCCGGCCATTGCCCCACGGCCACCGGCCGCTGCCCCCGGCCCGCAACGCGTACTCGAACTCGGCTTCGCTGGGCAGCCGGTACGACTGCCCGCTTTCCTCCGAAAGCCATGCGGCGTAGGCCTCCGCGTCGGCGGCGCTGACGTGGAGGACCGGCATGTTGTCGGCGGCGACGGCGCCGGCGTGCGTCGAGCGCCAGTCGACGCCGCTGCGGCGGATGAAGTTGCCGCTGCGTTCGTCGTAGGGCATGGAGTAGCCGCGACGGTCTGCGCGGGTGCGATGACGGGTGGCCTCGATGAACCGCCGGAACTCGCCCACCGTGACCTCGTGCACCGAGAACGCGACGCCGCGATCGAAGTGCACGTACCGCTGCGGGCGTTCGTTGGCTGCCGCCTGGGGGTCGTCATCGGCCGCGCCCATGCGGAAGCCGCCATGCGGCAGGACCACCATGCGCGGCCCGCGGGCACCGCCGCCGATGGCGTCGGTGAAGCGC
>DATINB010000099.1:0-5999 GCA_035474775.1 Luteimonas sp. | reverse complement strand
CGCTCGCGTTCGCGCAGCACGCCGGCCTGCCGGAGTTGCGCGGCCGCGCGCCGTTCGGGGGCACCGTGCTCAGCCATGACTTCGTCGAGGCGGCGCTGCTGCGCCGTGGCGGCTGGGCCCTGCACATGATTCCCGGCCTCCGCGGCAGCTACGAGGAAGGGCCGCCGTCGTTGACCGACATGCTGGTGCGCGACCGGCGCTGGTGCCAGGGCAACCTGCAGCACGGTGCGGTGCTGCCGACCCGCGGGCTCCACTGGGTCAGCCGCTGGCACATGCTGATCGGCATCGGCCACTACTTCACCGCGCCCATGTGGGCGGCGATGATGCTGGTCGGCGTGGCCATCCCGCTGCTGCATGCGGGCCTGAGCTGGGGCCATTTCACGCTGGATGCGTTCTCGCCCACCGGCTACCTGCGCGAACAGGATCCGCAACGGTTCCTGGCCATCTTCATCCTCACCATGACCATGCTGCTGTCGCCGAAACTGATGGGCTACATCGCCACGGTCGCCGACCCCGTGCTGCGCCGTGGCTGCGGCGGCGCACTGCGCACGTTCATCGGCATGCTCCTGGAGACGCTGCTCGCGGCCCTGATGGCCCCGGTGACGATGTACGTACAGTCGCGCGGCGTGGCCGAAGTGCTCGCCGGCCGCGATTCCGGCTGGGAATCGCAGCGCCGCGACGACGGCACGCTGCCGCTGGCCGCGCTGCTGCGCAGCTATGGCGGATTGACGCTGTTCGGCGCGGCATCCGGCGTGGTGGCGTACCTGGTGTCGCCGGCGCTTGCGGCCTGGATGTCGCCGGTGATCGCCGGGCTGGTCCTGTCGATCCCGATCGTGGCGCTGACGTCGGCGCCGGGACCGGGCCGCTGGCTGCGCCGGCGGCACATCTTCTGCACCCCCGAGGAGCTCGATCCACCGCCGATCCTGCTGCGCGCCGAGGCCTTGCGCGCGCTGCCGGCGCACATCGGCGACGACGCCGGCCGTGAACCGCCCGTGCTCTAGCGGACCCCGGTGGCCGGGCGGCGCTGTGCATAATGTCCGCCCCCGGCACGGACCTCCCCACGCATGTCGTTGCAGGCCATCGAACACGAAACCGCCATCGATCCCACCTGGAGCGTGATCTGGCTGCACGGGCTGGGCGCGGATGGCAGCGATTTCGCGCCGGTGGTGCCGCAGCTGGTGCAGCGTGGCTGGCCCGCGCTGCGGTTCGTGTTCCCGCATGCGCCGGTGCGCGCGGTGACCATCAACAACGGCGTGCAGATGCGCGCCTGGTACGACATCGTCGATACCGACCTGGCCAACCGCGCCGACGAGACCGGCGTCAACGAGTCGGTGGCGCTCGTCGAGGCGCTGCTGGCGGCGGAAGTGGCGCGTGGCGTGCCGCGCGGGCAGATCTTCCTCGCCGGGTTCTCGCAGGGCGGTGCCGTCACGCTGGCCGCCGGGTTGCGCCAGCGCGAACCGCTGGCCGGCCTGATCGCGCTGTCGACGTATCTGCCGGCCGCCAACAGCGCGCTGGCCTCGCTGGTGCCGGAGGCCACCGCGCAGCCGGTGTTCATGGCCCACGGGCGCCAGGATCCGGTGGTCCCGTACACCGCCGGGGAACGCAGCGCCGCGGCCCTGCGTTCGATGGGCTTCGCCGTCGACTGGCGCGCCTACGCCATGCCGCACACGGTCTGCGCGGACGAGGTCGACGACCTGCGCCGCTGGATGTCGAAGCGCTTCGAGGCGGCGTGATCGCCGCGGCCGCCGGCGGGTGAGCACAGCGGGCGGCGCCGAGCCCTGGTTGCCGGACCTGTGCCGGCTGTCGCGCCTGGGCACCATGCTCGGCATCGCCGAACTGGCGGTGGTGGTGGTGGCGCTGGTGCCCGACCGCAGGACCAGCTGGGACCTCGAGCGCTTCGTGTCGACCAGTGGTTACGCGCTGTGGCTGGCGCTGTCGGTGTCGGTGCTGCTGTGCGTCTCGCGACGCCCGCTGTCGCGGCTGCCGATGCGCATCGGTGCCCTGCTGGCGGTGGCCGGTGCGACCGCGGTCGCGGGCGTCGCGGCGGCCATCGTGCACGGGCTGTTCGCGAGCGTGAGCGAACCGGGCAGCTGGCCGGACGGCTGGCGGTTCGTCAGCGGCTCGGCCAGCGTGGTCGCGCTGGTGACCATGCTGGCGCTGCGCCATTTCTACGTCATCGACCGCTGGCAGCTGCAGGTGGCGGCGCAGGCGCGTGCCGAGGTCGACGCACTGCAGGCGCGCATCCGCCCGCATTTCCTGTTCAACAGCATGAACATGATCGTCAGCCTGTTGCGCCGCGATCCGGACGTCGCCGAACGCGCCGTGCTCGACCTGTCCGACCTCTTCCGAGCGGCACTGGGTGCCGGCGAAGGCAGCTCGACGCTCGAGGAGGAAGTGCGCCTGTGCGAGCAGTACCTCGCGATCGAGCAGCTGCGCCTGGGCGACCGGCTGCAGGTCGACTGGCATCGGCCCGAACCGTTGCCGTGGTCGTTGCCGATGCCGCGGCTGCTGCTGCAGCCGCTGGTGGAGAACGCCGTGTTGCACGGCATCTCGCGGCTGCCGGCGGGTGGAACGGTGCAGGTCGCGCTGGACGTCGCCGGCGACACGCTGCTGCTGCGCGTGCGCAATCCGTCGCTGCCCCCGGAGGCGCCGGGCGTGCACGGCGCCGGCCATGCGCAGCGCAGCATCGGCCACCGCCTGGGCTACGCGTTCGGCCCGCGCGCACGGATGACCTCGGGCTGGAGCGAGGGCTACTATGACTGCGAGCTCAGCCTGCCGCTGGCACCGGGGACGCGCGCGTGATCAAGGTGGTGATCGCCGATGACGAGCCGCTCGCGCGCGAGCGCCTGCGCACGCTTCTCGCCGGCGTCGCCGACGTGCGCGTGGTGGCGGAGGCGGGCGACGGCAACGCGGCGTTGCACGCCTGCGCGGAGCATGCCGCGGACATGGTGCTGCTGGACATCGCCATGCCCGGCATCGACGGGCTGGAGGCGGCGCGCCACCTGGCCGCGTTCGAACCGCCCCCCGCGGTGGTGTTCTGCACCGCCTACGACGTGCACGCGTTGTCGGCGTTCGATGCCGCCGCCGTCGACTACCTGGTCAAGCCGGTACGCCCCGAGCGCCTGATGGCGGCGCTGGACCGGGCGCGCACCTTCACCGCCGGGCGCGACCGCGCGGCTGCGGAATCCGCCACCCCCGGCAAGCAGCGCACGCACCTGTGCGCGCGCCTGCGCGGCAGCCTGCGGCTGATTCCGCTCGACGACGTGCACTACCTGCAGGCCGACGAGAAATACGTGGTGGTGCACCACGCGCGCGGAGAGGACCTGATCGAAGAGTCGCTGAAGTCGCTGGAAGAGGAGTTCGGCCCGCGCTTCCTGCGCATCCATCGCAACTGCCTGGTGGCTCGGCAGGAGATCGTCGAACTCAAGCGCGGCGCCGATGGCCACGTGCACGCGGTGCTGCGCCACGGCAAGCAGCCGCTGGAAGTCAGCCGGCGCTGCGTCGCCCAGCTGCGCGAATCGGTGCTGCACCTGTAGCGCGGCGCGGTGGCGCCCGTGCAGCCGGGCCGGCACGGCCGGGCGGCGTCGCCGATAATGGCGCCATGACCATCCGCATCGCCACCCGCAAGAGCCCACTCGCGCTGTGGCAGAGCGAGCACGTCGCCAGCTGCCTGCGCGCGGCCCATCCGGGCTTGGAGGTGGAGCTGGTGCCGATGTCCACCCGCGGCGACGAGGTCCTGGACCGCTCGCTGGCCGCGATCGGCGGCAAGGGCCTGTTCCTGAAGGAACTGGAGCTGGCGATGCTGCGCGGCGAGGCCGATTGCGCGGTGCACTCGCTCAAGGACGTGCCGATGGAGCTGGACGGCCCGTTCCTGCTGCCGGCGATCCTGGCGCGCGCCGACCATGCCGATGCGTTCGTCAGTCCATGGCATGCGTCGATCGAGGACCTGCCGCGCGGTGCGCGCGTGGGCACCTCGTCGCTGCGCCGGCAGGCGCAGCTGCGCGCACGGCGGCCGGACCTGGAACTGCTGGACCTGCGCGGCAACGTCAACACCCGGCTGGCGCGGCTCGATGCCGGCGGCTACGACGCCATCGTGCTGGCCTGCGCGGGGCTGGACCGGCTGGGGCTGGGCACGCGCACGCGCCTGCGCCTGGACGCACCCGACTGGCTGCCGGCGCCGGCACAGGGGGCGATCGCCATCGAGTGCCGGATCGATGCGCCGACCGTGCGGTCGCTCTGCAGCGCGCTCGACCACGCCCCGACCCGGCGCTGCGTGGAGACAGAGCGCGCCATGAACCGCGCGCTGCACGGCAGCTGCCACGTACCGGTCGCGGCGCTGGCACGGTTGCAGGCGGATGGCGGGCTGCTGCTGCAGGGGCTGGTCGGTTCCGAGGCCGATGGCCGCACCGTGCGCGCCGAGGCCACGGGTCGGGATCCGGACGCCGTCGGCCAGGCCGTCGCGCAGCGACTGCTGGCATTCGGGGCCGGCGATTTCCTGCCGGCGCGCGCCCCGGAGCCGCCCCCACGGTAGACCGCTACCGGGCTCAGAACGCGCGCCGCAGCTCCAGCGTGCCCTCGGTGTCGGTGGTGCCGCGGCCACCGTCGCCTGCGCTGTCGTGCCGGAGTTCGAAATTGGACCGCAGCACCCAGTCGGGGGCGACATCGAGGTCCACGCCCAGCGTCTGCCGCAACAGGGTGTTGGCGCGCCCGGTCTCGACCTGCACCTGCTGGGTCAGCTCGGCGCCATCGGACAGCGAACGCGTCAGGGCGACGCGCCCGCTGGCGATCGGGCCCTCCACCGCCGTGCCATGGTCGACATAGGGCTGGAGGCGATAACCGGTGCCGAACTCCATCTGCACCTGGGTGTCGGGCGTGCGCACGGCATCGAAGCCATAGCGGGTGTCGACCCGCGCATCGTCGGCGCGGGTGGCCAGCCAGTCGCGACGCGAGGCCGGCGAGTACAGCGGATAGCGACGCGCCGCGATCGTGGCCAGGCGCGGCGCCGACAGGGGCTGTGCCTGTCCCGGAGCCTGTGCACGCACCGGCACCACCGCGCCCGGCGCTGTCGCCCAGTCGGCATCCGCGCAGGTCAGCGCATAGCAGGGCATGCGCATCGACGCCCGGCCACCGGCGATCGCCAGCACCGACGGCTCTCCGGGCGATTCCGGCAGCGGCAGGTGGAACAACGGCAGGCCAGCGATCGCGAGCCACCAGGCAGCGAGCATGAAGGCCTCCTGAAAACGTTTACAGGACGAGTATGCCAGCAGTCGGCGGCACGGCTCCGCCGTCGAGGCGACCCCGATGGCCCCGGTTCAGCGGTACACGGTCACCACGTGGCGCGCTTCCGCCACGAACAGCCAGCGCTCGAGCACGGCGCCGAGCAGCGTGCCGGCCACGCACAGCGAAAGCGCCGCCAGCGGCGCCAGGCCGCCCGCCGCGAGCATCAGCAGGGCGAACACCGGCACGCCGAGCACGGCAGCGGTGATCGCCAGCCGGAACCCGAGGCGGTTGTCGCGCGCCAGTGCGAAGGCACGGTCGGTACCCACGTAGCCGCGCCCGTGCACGCTGGCCCCGCCGCCGGCGGCACCCGCGTCGGCCGGCTTCGCGGTTTCGTCGCCGCTCCTGCCCACCTCGTACCAGTACAGCCATTTCAGGGCCAGCAGCAGGCCGCCCAGCACGCCCAGGGTGACCGCCATCATCGCCGGGCCCTGGCCGCCCAGCATCGAGCTCATCAGCATGTACATCAGTGCCAGGCCGGTCATCAGCCCGAACAGCATGTGCACCGGCACCACCAGCGGATGGCGCCAGGCCAGCACCGATTTCTGCGAGGCATAGACCATGGCCGCGCAGGCGAGTGCGGCGAGACCGAGCACCGCCAGCAGCAGGCCGATACAGCCCAGCAGGGCCGCGCGCGTTTCGCCTGCCGGAATCCACATGAGCAGGGCGACCAGCACCGCCGCCGCCCAGGCAGCCAGCGCGGCCAGCGTGACTTCAGATCG
>DATINB010000098.1:0-2187 GCA_035474775.1 Luteimonas sp. | reverse complement strand
GCCAGGTACAGCAGGATGGCGCCGGACTCGAACACGCTCACCGGGTCGCCACCATCGGCCGGTGCCCGGTCGACGATCGCCGGCATCTTGTTGTTGGGCGAGATGGCCAGGAAGTCCGGCTGGAACTGGTCGCCCTTGCCGATGTCGACCGGCAGGATGCGGTAGTCGAGCGCCGCCTCTTCCAGCAGCAGGGTGACCTTGTGTCCGTTCGGCGTGGGCCAGTAGTGCAGATCGATCACCGGAAGGCTCCTGGGCGGGGGTCTCCAGTCTAAGCGCGAGCCCCGCGCGCGGGGCCGGGGCGGGCCGGCATACAGGAGGCGGCTGGCAACGTAATGTAGGCGCACATGTGCACAGCCGCAGCCCCCCGCACCTCCGTCCGCAGCTGGCTCCGCGCCGGCACCGCCGTCCACCATGCGCGCGTGGATGCCGGCTTCGCCGGCGGCCTGCGTGGCAGCGACGACTACCGGGCCTACCTGATGGGGCTGCACGACCTGATGTCGGCAGTGGACGCGGCGCTCGCGCAGGCGGCACTCGCGGAGTGGCGGGCATGGCGTCCACAGGCCCGCGTTGCGCTGCTCCGCGCCGACCTGGCGGCGCTGGCGGTCGCCCCGTTGCCCCCGGGCGCGCCGCTGCGGATCGACTCGGGGGCCGCCGCCGCCGGTGCGCTCTACGTGCTGGAAGGTTCGGCGCTCGGTGCCCGCCTGCTCGCCCGGGACGCCGAGGCCCTCGCCGTGCCGGCCGCGGCTTCCGCGTTCCTGCGCGCGGTCACCGGGGACGACGCCGCACGGCGCTGGCGGCGGTTCCTCGAGCAGCTCGACCGGGCAGGCGTGGATGCCACCGGCCACCCGCACGCGGATACGCTCGCCGCCGCGACCCGCACGTTCCAGCGTGCCGAAGACGCCTTCGCCCGCGCCCGACTCCACGACTCCCCTCGATGACCGACCCCGCCTCCCTCGACACCGACATCTGC
Source organism: Luteimonas sp. (assembly GCA_035474775.1). GTDB lineage: Bacteria > Pseudomonadota > Gammaproteobacteria > Xanthomonadales > Xanthomonadaceae > Luteimonas. The sequence goes on along the minus strand of DATINB010000098.1, from coordinate 1,217 downwards.
GCACGCGAGCCCATCCACGCCAGCGGCGCGATCCAGCCCCATGGCTGGTTGATCAGCTGCGTCCTGCCCGACTGGACCGTCCGCCACGCGTCGGCGAACATCGCCGCGCTGCTGGATGTCGATGCGGACGTACTGGTCGGTCGCAGCCTGCGCGAGCATCTCGACGACGACCTGCTCGACTCGATCGCCGAGGTCGTCGGCTTCAGCGACAGCGGCGCGGCGCCGCAACGCGCGACCATCGCCAACATCGGCCCGATGGCGCAGTTGTGCGACGTGGGCGTGCACGTGCAGCAGGGCCTCGTGCACATCGAGATCGAGGCGCAGCCCAACCGCATCCGCGAGCGCACCCCGACGGTGGTGGCGCAGACCATGATCTCGCGGCTGGCCAGCGCCCGCGACGATGACGATTTCCACCAGCGCATCGCCGCGCAGGTGCGCCTGCTGACCGGCTACGACCGGGTGATGGTCTACCGGTTCCGCCACGACGACGCCGGCGACGTCATCGCCGAGGCGCGCGCCGACGACATGGAGCCCTACCTGGGCCTGCGTTACCCGGCAGGGGACATCCCGAGCCAGGCGCGTGCCCTGTACCTGCGCAACCGCCTGCGGGTGATCCCGGACGCCCTTTACCAGCCGGTGCCGATCGTGCCGGCGACGACCGCGACCGGGGTGCCGCTGGACCTGTCGCAGCACGCACTGCGCAGCGTGTCGCCGGTGCACCTGGAGTACATGCGCAACATGGGCGTGGCGGCGTCGATGTCGATCTCGATCGTCAGCGCCGGCCAGCTGTGGGGCCTGGTGGCCTGTCACCACCGCACGCCGCGCGCGGTGCCGCCTGGGATCCGCGCGGCCGCCGACCTGTTCGGGATGTTCGTGTCGATGCGGGTGTCCGCGCGCGAGCAGGAGGCCGCCAAGCGCGCCGAAGCGGACGCGGGCGCGGCCCTCGTCGCACTGGCGCAGCGCATGGACGATGCCGGTGGCAGCCTCGGGGTGATCCTGCAGGCATTCGACCTCCTGCAGCGCGCGGTGCCATGCGACGGCGCCGCCACCTGGGTGGATGGCCACTGGGCAGACGCCGGCCGGACACCGGGACCGGCCGACGCCACCCGGGTGATCGCATGGGTGGAGCGCCAGGACCACACGGCCATGGTCGCCACGCATCGCCATGGCGACTGGTCCGACGGCGCGCCCGATGACGGCCTCGCCGGCGTGCTGGC